>NC_015496.1:2172500-2387500 GCF_000212355.1 Dokdonia sp. 4H-3-7-5 | reverse complement strand
CCATAGCTTCGGTAGTATGTTTATGCCCGATTATTATCCATGCCGGACCGCTCGACTAGTGAGCTGTTACGCACTCTTTAAATGAATGGCTGCTTCCAAGCCAACATCCTAGCTGTCAAAGCAGTCCAACCGCGTTTTTTCAACTTAACATACATTTGGGGACCTTAGCTGATGGTCTGGGTTCTTTCCCTCTCGGACATGGACCTTAGCACCCATGCCCTCACTGCTGATTAACATTTTATAGCATTCGGAGTTTGTCAGGAATTGGTAGGCGGTGAAGCCCCCGCATCCAATCAGTAGCTCTACCTCTATAAAACTATAAATCAACGCTGCACCTAAATGCATTTCGGGGAGTACGAGCTATTTCCGAGTTTGATTGGCCTTTCACCCCTACCCCTCAGGTCATCCCAAGACTTTTCAACGTCAACGGGTTCGGTCCTCCACTTTGGGTTAACAAAGCTTCAACCTGCCCAAGGGTAGATCACACGGTTTCGCGTCTACTCAAACTAACTAAAACGCCCTATTCAGACTCGCTTTCGCTACGGCTCCGACTCTAAAAGTCTTAACCTTGCTAGTTAAAGTAACTCGTAGGCTCATTATGCAAAAGGCACGCCGTCAGTCCGAAGACCTCCGACCGCTTGTAAGCGTATGGTTTCAGGTTCTATTTCACTCCCTTATTCAGGGTTCTTTTCACCTTTCCCTCACGGTACTGGTTCACTATCGGTCTCTCAGGAGTATTTAGCCTTATGGGATGGTCCCCACAGTTTCATACAGGGTTTCACGTGCCCCGCACTACTCAGGATACCACTATCTGTAACTGTCTTTACTTATACCGGGCTATCACCGTCTATGGCTACTCTTTCCAAAGTATTCTAATTCATAAAGCACAAAATATCGTGGTCCTACAACCCCAGCAATGCCGTAACATTACTGGTTTGGGCTAATCCGCGTTCGCTCGCCACTACTAGCGGAATCACTATTGTTTTCTTCTCCTCCGGGTACTTAGATGTTTCAGTTCTCCGGGTTTGCCCCATTTCTGGTACTATATCTTCAATATAGTGGGTTGCCCCATTCGGATATCTACGGATCAATTCTTGTGTGCAGATCCCCGTAGCTTTTCGCAGCTTATCACGTCCTTCATCGCCTCTGAGAGCCTAGGCATTCCCCATACGCCCTTAATTAGCTTATTGTACTTATTGCTCTTTTAAGGGCTTATGTATAAAATACATAAACCTTTATATTATAATGAGTTAATCATATTATATTCATATTCTTGCGTATATAACCGGCTAGGTTACATACGACTTCTCGTATTCTTTAATTATTTCCCAATATGTCAATGAACGTTTTCCCATAATCAGTATAAAATCTATGTAAATAAAAACGTATTGCACTTTCGTGAATCCTGTGTTTTTAAAAACTATATCCTTTATACCTAAGGATGATAATTACTATAAAGTAACTATCTTGGTGGAGAATATCGGAGTCGAACCGATGACCTCCTGCGTGCAAGGCAGGCGCTCTAGCCAGCTGAGCTAATCCCCCATTTTTATGAAATTCCGATGATGACATCAGTTTTCGAATGACGAAGTAATGATTCTCAACTTCTAAAATTTCCTTCAAAATGCAATAAAATGAACATCGCGATTTATTAAGCTTTCGCGAAAGCGTAACTAACAATTAAACACATCTTTTAAAATATGTCTACTTATTAATTAGTAGTCTCAGGCAGACTCGAACTGCCGACCTCTACATTATCAGTGTAGCGCTCTAACCAGCTGAGCTATGAGACTGTAATTAAACAATCTATAGTTGTTAAGTAATAGTCTTAAGTAAAAAACTCAATACTAAAGTCTAACTACTATTTACTTGTTTATTAAAATTAAATCGACAGCTATTGAAAACTAAAACCTATTTTGACCTTTCGGTCGTAAGTCGTTTGCTGTGTATTACTGGTATTGTTACATATAAATACATAACGCACAATAACAGGGACAAGCTCTAGAAAGGAGGTGTTCCAGCCGCACCTTCCGGTACGGCTACCTTGTTACGACTTAGCCCTAGTTACCAGTTTTACCCTAGGCCGCTCCTTACGGTGACGGACTTCAGGTACCCCCAGCTTCCATGGCTTGACGGGCGGTGTGTACAAGGCCCGGGAACGTATTCACCGGATCATGGCTGATATCCGATTACTAGCGATTCCAGCTTCATGGAGTCGAGTTGCAGACTCCAATCCGAACTGAGATAGGGTTTATAGATTCGCTCCTGGTCGCCCAGTGGCTGCTCTCTGTCCCTACCATTGTAGCACGTGTGTGGCCCAGGACGTAAGGGCCGTGATGATTTGACGTCATCCCCACCTTCCTCACGGTTTGCACCGGCAGTCTGGCTAGAGTTCCCGACATTACTCGCTGGCAACTAACCACAGGGGTTGCGCTCGTTATAGGACTTAACCTGACACCTCACGGCACGAGCTGACGACAACCATGCAGCACCTTGTAAATTGTCCGAAGAAAAAACTATCTCTAGTCCTGTCAATCTACATTTAAGCCCTGGTAAGGTTCCTCGCGTATCATCGAATTAAACCACATGCTCCACCGCTTGTGCCGGGGCCCCCGTCAATTCCTTTGAGTTTCATTCTTGCGAACGTACTCCCCAGGTGGGATACTTATCACTTTCGCTTAGTCACTCAGCCCGAAAGCCAAACAACTAGTATCCATCGTTTACGGCGTAGACTACCAGGGTATCTAATCCTGTTCGCTACCTACGCTTTCGTCCATCAGCGTCAATATATTGTTAGTGATCTGCCTTCGCAATCGGTATTCTATGTAATCTCTAAGCATTTCACCGCTACACTACATATTCTAACCACTTCACAATAATTCAAGACATACAGTATCAATGGCAATTCTATGGTTGAGCCACAGACTTTCACCACTGACTTATATGCCCGCCTACGGACCCTTTAAACCCAATGATTCCGGATAAACGCTTGCACCCTCCGTATTACCGCGGCTGCTGGCACGGAGTTAGCCGGTGCTTATTCTTATGGTACCGTCATCAGTCTACACGTAGACCTTATTCTTCCCATATAAAAGTAGTTTACAACCCATAGGGCAGTCTTCCTACACGCGGCATGGCTGGATCAGAGTTGCCTCCATTGTCCAATATTCCTCACTGCTGCCTCCCGTAGGAGTCTGGTCCGTGTCTCAGTACCAGTGTGGGGGATCTCCCTCTCAGGACCCCTATCTATCGTAGTCTTGGTAAGCCGTTACCTTACCAACAAACTAATAGAACGCATAGTCATCTTATACCGCCGAAACTTTAATGTCCAAATGATGCCATTCAAACATACTATGGGGTATTAATCTTCGTTTCCAAAGGCTATCCCCCAGTATAAGGTAGATTCTATACGCGTTACGCACCCGTGCGCCGGTCGTCAGCAAGTAGCAAGCTACCTCTGTTACCCCTCGACTTGCATGTGTTAAGCCTGCCGCTAGCGTTCATCCTGAGCCAGGATCAAACTCTTCATCGTGTATTGTAAATAAATTTAACTCCTCACGACTCGAAATATCTGGTCAATAATAAACTTCTAGTTTTCAAATTCTTTGTAATAATACCCGAAGGTATTAATACGCGCTGTCAATTCAATAAATCAATGAACTTTCTCTACCACTATTAATAGCAGAAAACTCTTGCAAATGCTAAGGATTCGAACCTCAAATTAGAATAACTAATCTTCCAAAACATCTCAATAAAAACTTTTGAACTTCGCTAGATATATTACTGTTTCTCTAAGCGGGTGCAAATATACAACTGTTTTTTAAACTCACAACTTAATCTCAAAAATAATCGAAAATTTAATTTTCAACCTCTAAAATCAAGCAACAATCGCAATGAACATAACTCCCAAATAACCTCCATTTGTTAGCGGCTGCAAAACTACAACCTTTTTCCTAATTACAAACTATCTTTTTAAAAATAATTTGAAGAAATAAAAACAAACTTTTTAAAGACATTTAAAAGAACAACCGCTTGCTGTTAAGCGGGTGGCAAAGATACACCGAAGTTCTAATCTGACAAGAATAAATATCAAAATATTTAAAATTATCTCAAAATAGACCTCCTAAAACCACCCAAAAACCCCTAATCAAATGAAAACAAAGCAGTTATTGTATTTTAAATTTTCGCGAAAGCGAAACAATCTTTCTCCTTATTATATAGTCAAACAGAATGTAATATATATTGTAAACCTTCATTGAAGATACTATCTTTGCGCCTTTAAACAATCGAACTATGATCAATATCACTTTGCCAGATGGCAATGTAAAACAGATGGACAAGGGAGCTACTCCTATGGACGTCGCAAAGAGCATCAGTGAAGGACTGGCGCGTAATGTAATTTCGGCAAAATTTAACGGGCAAACGGTTGAGACCTCTACCCCACTTACCGAAGATGGTTCGATCACACTTTTTACCTGGAATGATGATGAAGGAAAGACAGCTTTTCGTCACTCTTCTTCACACGTACTGGCTCAAGCAATTTTAAAATTATATCCTGGAGCAAAACTTACTATAGGACCAGCCATCGAAAATGGCTTCTATTATGATGTTGATCTAGGTGACCAAACTATATCTGACAAGGATTTTAAGTCTATAGAAGACAAAATGCTTGAAATCGCTAGAGGTAAACACGATTTTAGCTTGCGCTCTGTCACTAAGCAAGAGGCTCTAGATAAATACAAAGCAGAAGGCAACGAGTTTAAGGTAGAACTTATCGAGAACCTAGAAGATGGAACAATCACCTTCTGTGATCATGATGATTTTACAGACTTATGCCGTGGTGGTCACATTCCGAATACAGGAATCATCAAGGCTGTAAAGATAATGAGTGTTGCCGGAGCTTACTGGAGAGGTGATGAGAACAAACCACAACTTACTCGTGTTTATGGAACATCGTTCCCAAAACAAAAAGATCTCAAGGAGTACTTAGAATTAATAGAAGAAGCAAAAAAACGCGATCACAGAAAACTAGGTAAAGAGCTTGAACTTTTTACTTTTTCTCAACGCGTGGGTCAAGGTCTACCATTATGGTTACCTAAAGGAGCTGCGCTACGTGAGCGTCTTGAAAACTTTCTTAAGGCTGCACAGAAAAAGCAAGGCTATGAGATGGTAGTATCTCCACATATAGGACAAAAGGAACTTTATGAAACATCTGGTCACTATGAAAAATACGGTGCAGATAGCTTCCAACCTATACTTACACCTAACGAAGGGGAAGAGTTTTTACTTAAACCTATGAACTGCCCTCATCACTGTGAGATATATAATAGCCGCCCTTGGAGTTACAAGGAACTACCTAAACGTTTTGCAGAATTTGGGACTGTATACCGCTATGAGCAATCTGGCGAACTTCACGGACTAACTCGTGTACGTGGTTTTACTCAAGATGATGCACATATATTCTGTACGCCAGATCAACTGGATGAAGAGTTTATGAAAGTTATAGACTTAGTGCTTTATGTATTTGGATCTCTAGGTTTTGAAAACTTTACAGCGCAAGTTTCTTTACGTGACCCAGAAAAACCAGAAAAATATATAGGAGCAGATGAGAACTGGGTGAAAGCAGAAAACGCTATCCTTAATGCTGCCAAAGCTAAAGGACTTAACTATGTTGTTGAAACTGGTGAAGCAGCTTTTTACGGACCAAAGCTTGACTTTATGGTTAAGGATGCTCTTGGTCGTAGCTGGCAACTAGGCACCATACAAGTAGATTACAACTTGCCAGAACGTTTTGAATTGCAATACAAAGGTAGTGATAATGAAATGCATCGCCCTGTGATGATTCACCGTGCACCCTTTGGAAGTATGGAGCGTTTTATCGCAATTTTACTAGAGCACACGGGAGGAAACTTCCCACTTTGGTTAATGCCACAGCAGGCCACTATTTTGACATTGAGTGAGAAATACGAGAAATATGCTCAGAATGTTTTAACTTTGCTTGAAAATCACGAAATTCGCGCTATTATAGATAACCGCGGTGAGACTATGGGTAAGAAAATACGGGAAGCAGAAATGCAAAAACTTCCGTTTATGATTATCATAGGAGAGCAAGAAGAAAATGATGGCACAATATCTGTAAGAAGACATGGTGGTGAGGATTTAGGTAGTATGACTATAGACGCTTTCGCGAAAATGGTAAACGCCGAGATAGCATCCACAATAAAAACATTTGAAGTTTAATTTAAAATAGAAACGCCATAGCAATACGTAGAAAAAGATCGAGAGGTCCTGCTAGGATCATTAAGGAAGACCAACACAAAATCAACCAAAAGATTCGTGCCAAAGAAGTACGACTCGTGGGAGAGAACGTGGAAGTAGGGATTTACCCTATCCAAAAAGCACAAGCATTAGCTGCAGAATTAGAGCTAGATCTTGTAGAGATATCACCTAATGCCGCACCGCCGGTTTGTAAAATTATAGACTATAAAAAGTTTGTATATGAGCAAAAGAAGCGCGAGAAGGTAATGAAGGCAAAAGCCTCAAAAGTGATTATCAAAGAAATACGTTTTGGTCCGCAGACAGACGATCACGATTACGAATTTAAAAAGAAGCATGCTGAAAAGTTCCTTAAAGAAGGAGCAAAACTTAAAGCTTATGTATTCTTTAAAGGTCGTTCTATCATCTATAAGGATCAAGGAGAAATACTACTTCTAAGGCTAGCACAAGAGCTAGAAGAATTAGGAAAAGTAGAACAACTCCCGAGACTAGAAGGAAAGCGTATGACAATGTTCATCGCTCCTAAGAAAAAATAAGCTTGCCTACAAGCATAAGTTGTTAGTATATAGCAGCTAGACATAAAACCCTCCTACTCTTTTGAGTCAGGAGGGTTTAGTAAGAAAATAAGTGAGATAATTTAAAAAATAGGAACAGATGCCTAAAATGAAAACAAAATCCAGTGCTAAGAAGCGTTTCAAGCTTACCGGAACTGGTAAAATCAAAAGAAAGCACGCTTTTAAGAGTCACATTTTGACTAAAAAATCTAAAAAGCGTAAGCTTGCGTTAACGCATGATGGCCTTGTGCACGATGCAGATACGAGTAATGTTAAATTGATGCTTAATCTTAAGTAATCCGTTTAACCGGTTAAAACAAATATTTTTAAACCCTGGAGTATGGCCTTCTCTCCGCTTAAGAGAGAGAACAAAAGAGTATACAGCGTGTACCGCCTGCTACAAAAACACATTAAATTATGCCTAGATCAGTAAATTCAGTTGCTAAAAGAGCCCGTAGAAAAAAGGTGATGAAGCAAGCCAAAGGTTACTTTGGAAGACGTAAAAACGTTTGGACAGTAGCAAAAAATGCAGTAGACAAAGCAATGTCTTATGCATATAGAGACCGTCGTCAGAATAAAAGAAATTTCCGTTCATTATGGATTACTCGTATTAATGCGGGTGCTCGTATGCACGGTATGTCTTATTCTCAGTTTATGGGGAAAGTAAAAGCAAATGGAATCGAGCTTAACCGTAAGGTGCTTGCAGATCTTGCTATGAACCACCCAGAAGCGTTTGAAGCAGTAATCAATAAAGTAAAGTAAGGCGCGAGCCTCATTTAATAATACATCTCACTTATTAAAAAGTCCTGCTCAAAGAGCAGGACTTTTTGTTTTAAAAAACTTCTATAACATTCACTAGTAATACTGAGTAATTCAATTTTCGCTAAATCTTACAGTAAAGCTATGTATCAATAATCATAATTTTAAGTCTTGCAAAGAGTCAGTTAGCCAATTATATTGTTATTTTTAAAGGCTTCACAGCATCCAACTGAAGGCTATGCAGATTAAAAATTACTCTTTACTTGTATTATTTCTATTTTCCTTTATATCACTTAGTGCTCAACTAGGCAACACTCATTACATACCACCTCTACATTCTCGAGTGGGTGTTTCTAATGCAACCATCTATTTGTCTACCCCAAATGGTGATGCAACTACTCCAATTAACGTAACTATATCTAGTGGTAATGGAACCCTTCTATCAACCCATCAGATATGGAGTGGCGCTACAGATTTTTACGAAATAGATGTGTTTAACAATTCTCCAATACTTGTTGATAATACCGAGCTCAACTCCGCTCTACAAGGAAAGGGGATCATTATAGAAGCAGATGATTTGATATATGTAAGTCTTAGAACTTTTGTAACAAATCACGCTGGGTATTTAACTGCCAAAGGAGAAGATGCGCTGGGGCAACGTTTTAGATTAGGAAGTGCACGCCTACTAGAAACAAATGGTTCTCATAGTTTTTTTGCTAGTGTAATGGCTACTGAAGATAATACTACCATCTCCTTCTCAGATTATGATACTGCCAATATGATTTTTGAAAACGGTTTAAACCCCTCTACTATTCTTAATGCAGGAGAAACTTTTGTAGTATCTGGATATAGTGGAACTATAGCAAATAGTGAAGGTTTTATAGGTGCGCTGTTAGAATCTGATAAGCCTATTGTAGTAAACTCTGGAAACTTAAACGGAAACTTCTATCAAGGTCAATATGCAAATCTGTTTTCTGATATGTTGATTGATCAAATTGTGGATGAAAGTTCTACAGGTTTTGAATATATGCTTATACGAGGAGGTGGTAATGATAGTTCTGAAGTTCCATTAATAATAGCAAATCACGACAATACTGATATTTACGTGAATGGGAATCTTGTGGGGACTATAGCTAATGCAGGAGACTTTATTTATTTAGAAAGCCCTAGTTATTACCTCCCTGATGCAAATGTGCAACATAGAAATATGTATGTTACAACCAACGATCCCTCTAAGACAATTTATGTTTACCAGATGCTAGCGGGCAGATCAGGTACTAATGACGATCCCTTTGCTGGAAATGGCAATAATTTTCCTAGTGCGACGCCAGGAATGAATTTTATACCACCTTTGAGTTGTTTTTTTCAAAACACTGTTGATTTAATTCCAGCTGTGCGAGAAATATACCCTGGTAATTTTGAAAATTTTACAGGAGACATTTTAATTACTTCTAGAGTAGGAAATACAGTCACTGTAAATGGTAATACACTAGACATCTCTACCGCGCTAGCTAATCCCGGAACGCCAGACTGGGAAACATATTACGTAAGTGGTCTCAATGGAGATGCACAGATTATTGCAGATGGTCCTATTGCAGCAGGTTTGTTTGGCGGATTTCAATCTGCAGGATTTGCTGGATATTATTCAGGATTCTCAGTAACCCCAGAAGATACTACTACTGATATTTGTTCTCAAGCAGGACCTATTGATTTACTTGAGCGTTTCAATGGAAACCCACCATCTGGAGGAGTATGGACACCTCCATTAGATAGTGGTACAAATATTTTTGATCCAATAACAGATCCTGTTTCAAATCCTTCACTTATTTATAATTACAGTGCTATTGGAGATTGCGACCCAATAGATATCGATATTGCAATTACTCTTATTAATAATCCATCATTAGACCCTATAAATGATATTGATGCTTGCGAGTCATACATTCTTACTGCCCCTTCTACCCTTTCGGGAAATTTTCTCAACGCCCCTCAATACTTTAGCGGACTACAATCAGATATGACAACAACAGTTATAGACTGGACTGTACCTATAACAGCTACTACGACAATATTTGTTTATGATGAGAATTTTGGAGGTCCAGATTTATGCCCAGAAGAATTAAGCTTTACAGTCACCATAAGTGACGAAGCTGTTGCAAATCTTGTACCTACAATAAGAATTTGTGATGATATTACAAATGATGGAATTGCAATATTTGATTTAGAGACTCTTACTGAAACAACTATTCTAGGGACACAAAGCGAAACAAGCTTTAGCATAACTTGGCACACAACTGAACAGCAAGCTATAGATAACGTATTATCCTTTTCTAATCCTTCGGCTTTTGAGACTTCTAGTACAACAGTGTATGCAAGAATTGAAAATAATTTTAATAACTCGTGTTTTGACACAATCGCAATACCTCTATTTGTAGATGCACAACCTACGGCTAATGCTGTTACCACTCAAAATATTTGTGATGATCTATCAGGTGATGGACTTGAAATAATTGATTTAACAGATTTATCTTCTATAGTACTTGGTAGTCAAGATGCTTCAACATTCAATATTGACTACTACCCTACTAATGGTGATGCGATCAGTGGCACTAATATTATTGCTGACCCAACTACTTTTAATGTCAATGGAACTGATACTATAACGGCTAGAATCTATAATTCAGATAATAACTTATGCGCTCAGTTTACAGATATTACTGTGAATATCATCCCTCAAGCTACTGCTGTACATCCAGGAGATTATATTGTCTGTGATAATTCGATTGATGGAAGTGACACCAACGGCTTTGCAAATTTTGATTTTCTTACTTTAAATTCAGTAATTCTGGATGGCCAAAACCCCTCCGTATTTAATGTAAGCTACCACGCTAACCTAAATGACGCAACATCAAATTCAAATCCCTTGCCGTCTACATTTTACAATACAGATGCTGGTGGACAAAGTATAACTGCACGGGTTTCAAATAATCAGAATGATTCTTGTTTTGCTATGACCACTTTTGATATTGTAGTAGCGCCACTTCCGGTAATCGCGACACCAGTCTTACTTAGTCAATGTGATACTGACACAGACGGATTTGCTCTATTTAACTTGACCGAAGCTGAATCACTTTTAAGCCTTAATTGGCAAAATGAAACCTTTACTTACTTTGACTCTGGTAATAATCCAATATCATTCCCTACCAGCTATACAAATCAAACCGTAAATAATGAGTCTATATTTGTAACCGTTACTACTTCAAATGGCTGTATTCTTCAGGGACAAATTAATCTTGAGGTTGACACCTCTGAGATACCTGATACGTTTCTATTAGAATATTTTGAATGCGACACGGACAATGATGGTGAAGCAATTTTTAATTTTTCGGACGCGACGGCACAAATCCTAGCGCTTTTTCCTGTAGGGCAAATGCTTACAGTCAGTTATTATGAAACACAGCAAGAAGCAGAGACTGAAATTAGTTCACTTAATAGTATCATAGATTCTTATACTAATAACCTAAATCTCACTGATAATAGTGGTAACCAAAATATTTGGGTACGCGTAGATGGTGACACTGCAAATGACTGTCGTGGTTTAGGTATGCATATACAACTCACCGTCACTCCCAACCCAACATTCTTACCAAGCATCAGTAGTATTGAAACCTGTTCTGCTGTAGCCAATGCTGCTACTTTTAATTTAACGCAGCGTATAGCAGAAATTACTGGTGGAGATGCAGATCTAGAAGTTACTTTTTATGAGAGCATTGCAACTTATACGGCTGCAGCTCCTGTGGCGATTGCAAGTCCTGCCTCTTTTTCAAATAGTAGTAACCCGCAGACTATTTTCTATAGTCTAAGAAGTACAAGCAGCACGTGTACGACGTTTGATACAGCAATGAACTTTGAGATTATTGTGAATCAGAATCCTGTGGCAATTACGCCATCAGAGCTTCAAGTGTGTGATGATGATGGTGTAGTAGATGGATTTACCACGGTTGATCTTTCTCAAAAAGATGCCGAAATCACTAGTGGTTTTAATGCAAATCTCACGGTAACCTATCACTTGGACGCTGCTGGCGCTACTACTGGCGATGCAAGTATTCCAGATAGCACGATGTTTACCACCACGAGCAATCCTCAGATTGTAGGGGTACGTGTGACTAATAATATAACAGGTTGTTTTTCAACGACGAGTATGAGCATCCGTAGCTTCCCAGTGCCTGTGGCTGTCACTCCAGCCGATTATGAGGCTTGTGATGATGATAATGATGGTGTATTTGACTTTTTTGTACTTTCTTCTAGAGATGCCGAAATCACTGGTGGTGACCCTAGTTTAAATGTTGCCTACTACCTTACCCAGGCAGATGCAGATAATGCGCCTGTAGGTCAAGAGCTGGACGCAGCAATGTATATCAACAACGACCCTTTTGAGCAAATCATTTTTGCTCGTGTGTTTAATGCGATAGGTTGTTATGACACGACACCACTTACGCTGAGAGTACTTAACAGACCGATGCCTAATGAAAACCCAACTCCTTTTACGCTTTGTGACGATAATAGCGACGGACTACAGATTTTTGATTTAAGCACGCAGGTAGTAAATATTTTAGGAAGTTTAGATCCTGCAACTCATAGTGTGGAATGGTTTTCTTCTCTCGCTTCCGCGGAAGCTGGAACTCCTGCCATCGCAACTCCTAGCGCTTACACCAGCAATACGGCAACTGTTTTTGCAGTGGTGACAGATACGGCACAACCAACGACCACAGCTACTTTTTGTAGTAACATAGCGACCCTTTCTCTTGTTGTAAATCCGCTTCCTACTCCAGTGCAACCTGCCGAGTATGAGCTTTGTGATGATCTAGAGAGCGGTAGTGATACCGATGAGTTTGCAAGTTTTGATCTTCGTAGCCGTGATGATGAGATTACTGGAGGTAATGATGACTGGGCAGTGAGCTATCACCTTACCCAAGGTGATGCCGATGCAGGTGCGCCAGCACTTCCGGATGTATATCAAAATACCGTGATGGCTAACCAAACTATTTTTGCTAGAGTAGAGAATATTGTAACTAATTGTTTTGAAACCACTACACTTACTTTAGTGGTAAACCCATTACCATCACCTACCACTATTGCAGCGGTAGAAGAATGTGATACCATGGCAAACGATGGAGATGTAGATAATGATGGAGATGCCATATTTGATCTTACAGGACAAGTAACTACAGATATTATTAATGGAGAGACGTTTATGTCACTCACTTTTCATGAGACACTCGCTTCCGCGGAACTAGGAAGTCCATCGATAGCAACTCCTGCAGCTTATGAGACTGCATCTAGAACAATATATGTACGAGCAACCGATACGGACCCAGCAACAGCAACCCAGTGTTACCGTGTTATCGAACTAGTACTTACCGTACAACCAGCACCTGTACTTCCAGCGGTGATTCCAGATTTAACCTCTTGCGATGATAATGAAGATGGACAAGCGCTTTTTGATCTTACTCAAAACGATGCAATTGTTCTAGGAACACAAACCACTGCTGATGTTACCCTTACCTATCATGAAACCCTTGCTAGCGCAGAAGCGGTAGTAGGAAGTGCAAGTGATATGCCCGTTGCCGATCCGCTGAACTACTTAGCAAGTGCGCCAACCATGCCAATCTGGGTGCGTCTAGAAAATACAACTACAGGATGTACGGTCGTTGGCACTTTCAATCTAAACATAGCGATGATCCCAGCAATCACACCTCCTGGTGTTTTTGAGGAGTGTGATAGCGAAGGAGCACTGGTAGGCACCGATACTGATGGAATTACAAGTTTTGATTTAACAAGCCTTGATACTTTAATTACTGGAGGAGACACCACTTTAAGTGTTAGCTATTATGAATCGCAAGCAGACTTAGATGCTGGGACAACCAATGCGATTTCTACTCCAACAGCTTATGTAAATACAGGAATGAGTCCGCAGACCATTTTCATTTTAGTTACAAGTGATCAGGCAGGAATGTGTGGTGCTCAAACTACGGTAGACCTTCAGGTGAATCCACTGCCAGTCATTGGAGAGCCATTACCAGCGGCAGTAGCTTGTGATGAAGATAATGATGGCTTTGGAGCATTTGACCTGCAGCAATATAATGACGACTTACTAGCAACAGTAACGAATGTAGCCTTACGTTTTTATGAGACCTTAGATAATGCATCGGCAGATACAGGAGCAGGTCAGATAGATATTACGGTTCCTTATAATAACATTTCAGGAATGACTTCGCTGTATGTCGTTGCACAAGACACGGATGCTACCACAGCCACAAGTTGTACGAAGATCTATGAGTTTGAACTTATTGTATTCCCTATTCCAGAGCTTCCAGCAACACTAGCAACCCTTGCTGCTTGTGATGATAACAACGATTTAATGGAAATCATTGACCTTACCCAAAATGAGTCAGCGATTATAGGAACGCAAGATCCAGCAACCCTTGTCATTACCTACCATAATACACAAGCAGATGCTGATTTGGGAATCAATCCAATTGTAAACCCTACCGCTTATACAGCAACACAGATAACACCACTAGAAACTATCTGGGTACGCTTACAAGTAAGTGATGGCTCTCCAAATATATGTGCTGCCATTGGTTCCTTTCAGATATCGGTAGAGACACCACCTACGGCAAACCCGAATGGTGATGAGCTAGACCTGATGATTTGTGATGATGATACAGATACTTTTACCGTATTTGACTTGAGCGTAAACCAAGCCAGTCTCACTGGTGGTGATCCGCTGCTTACGGTGACGTATTATGAGAGTCTTGCTGCTTTGAATGCCGGAACTCCTATTGCAGATCCTTCGGCTTACACTAATATTTTAAATCCTCAGACCATCCAGGCAGTAGTATCAAGTCCAGCAGGATGTAGTGATGGAACGACCTTTAATATCGAAGTATTACCACTGCCAACGCCAAATACCAATCCAGATGCGCTAGAAGTGTGTGACACGACTACAGATATCGATACAGATGGTGACGGAGTGATTGATGCAGGTTCAGGTTCGGCAACAGATGGTTTTGAAGTCTTTGATTTAACAGCTGCTATTGCACAGATTGCGGGGGCAGAACCGGTGAATATAACGGTGTATACAGAACTCGCTTTTGCGGAAGCGAACCCAGACGACACTACGCTCGCCATTACAGATGTGACTGCGTTTATCAATACCGTGACTGGCAACCAAACATTATACGCAAGGGTGGAACGTGATGTGCCAGGCGATAGCGACTTGGATAGCGACGGAAATCTATGTTTTGTAGTAGTTCCTTTTGAAGTGGTGGTAAACCCGCTACCGATCTTGGCAGCAGCAGGACCTGTAGATTATACCTTCTGTGAAGAATTTGATGGTGATGACGCGATGGGAAGTGTCGATTTAACAACCCTCGCAGATTTGGCTGGATTACTTGCTGCGCCGCAGGTAACCAGTGATTTTATGATCACTTACCATGAACTAGAGGTGCAAGCGGCAGCAAATGCAGCAGCGCTTAGCTCGCCATACACGGTGGCAGATAATCAAGAATTATTTGTACGTATAGAAAATGCGACCACGGGATGCGTGAATTTCACCAGCATCATCTTTACGGTAGAATCACGCCCAGAGGTATTTCCAGCATTTAATATCGTGCAATGTGCAGACGATTTTGGAGTAAATATCGCACCAGAGCAAAGTACGGCAACTTTTGATCTTACTCAGCAAAACGCTGTCATCACTGGAAACGTAGCCGTTACTTCCGTAAGTTATTATACTAGCCTTGCAGATGCGCAGGCGATGACAAATGCGATTGCTACTCCTAGTGCTTTTGAAAACACAACGAACCCGCAAGTGATTTATGCTAGAGCGGTAAACACTGCAAGTAGCTGTGAGAGTAGCACGATAGAGAGTTTTGAGATATTTGTACAACCGTTACCATACACCAACTTAACTCAAGAAGGCGGACAGATTTGTGTAGATGAGATTACAGGCGAAGCGCTTAATCCGTTTATCATTGATGGTACGGTGGAGAGTCCGCAGATTGGGGTTACTTATAGTTATGCTTGGACACGCGATGGCGCATTAGTATCGCTAAACCCTGAGGTGACTATTGATGCTGCAGGGACGTATCAAGTGATGATTACCGCTACTTATGGAGATGGCACGAGCTGTGATTATGTAGCAGAAGCGGTATATAGCGCAGAGAGCGCACCCGTTTTTGAAGCGGTCGTAGTAGAATCTTCCTTTAACAATAGCGGATTATACACGGTAGAAGTAATTAATGTTACAGGAGCAGATGTCGCTTCAGCATATGAGTTTGCGATAGATGATGGGCCGTTCCAGAGTAGTACTACTTTTACAGGAGTAACACCGGGGACACACACTGTTTTTGGAAGACTGGCGAGTGGTAACTGTAGCGTATCAGAAGTAGAGATAGGGATAATTGATTACCCAAGATTCTTCACGCCAAATGCAGATGGTTTCCATGATACATGGAATATCATAGGACTGGGAGTAGCACCAAACTTAAACGCAAAGATCTTCATCTTTGATAGATATGGAAAACTCCTAAAGCAAATCAGCCCAGTAGGTGCAGGATGGGACGGTACTTTTAATGGACAACCTATGCCATCAAACGATTACTGGTTCCGCGTAGAGTTTACAGAAGTAGACGAGCTAGGAACACAAAGAACCGTAAACGGACACTTTACATTGAAGCGATAAACAATCATCATCTAGATTTAAAAAGCCCTCAGTATATGATACTGGGGGCTTTTTTATGTATTGATGTTTAGAATAGAAATATATCAGTTATCTGCTAAGTAATCTTAGCGTTTAAGCAAGTTTTAGTACTTTATAATACATGGATAACCTTTAATTACGTGCGTGAGGGATAGCAGTGGTTACCCTGCAGTGTTGTGGAGCGATAGCGCAGCATCACGAAGCGTATGAACGTATAGCCCGGTCACTAAACTTCAAGAATGAAATGAATGAAGGATAGGGGCACGCCCTGAGGGAAAGGAAAAAGCTATCTAAAAAGCTCCCAATCTAACTTTACAGAAAACACGTTAGAATAAATAGCGGCGCTCTGGTCACCTATATCTGTAAGAGCATAATCTACATGAATTCCCTTGTACTTGAATCCTACACCTATGTTAGGCTGAAAACCTATAGACGTAGAGTTATCAAGAGCAGTAAGTTCTTGGAAATTACCAAAGCCAGCTCTCACATAAACAAGTTCTGCATAGCCAAACTCTAGGCCCAAGGCAGGTGTTGCACTTACGGCAGACGATGATATAATGTCATTAGTTTGCGCAAATCTAAAATTCATATCTAGTTCTGCACGTAAGGAGTAATCATAATGAAAAATCCACTGGCGACCGAATCCTACTTGAAGTTTAGGGATGGTGATTTCTGTACTTTCTGGTAAGTCTTGATTTTGACCTTCGACGGCATCGCTTATGGTAGCAAACTCATCTTCATCAATACTCCACGCGTTTACTGTAGTGGTGATGTCTCGAGCCATAACTCCAAAATCCCAATCTCCTTTTTTCCATTGTAACCCTACATCAAGGCCAAAACCCCAGCTGTTTGCAAAATCACCTATCACACGACGTACCACTTTTGCATTCACACCTAGATTCAAACCATCTAGCGGTAATGCTCTTGCATAAGACACAGTAAAAGCATAATCTGCAGTAGAAAATAGACTGATACGATTGTAATCTATGTTTCCTTGATCGTCTATAAGTTGGGTAGTATTTAAAATATCATCAACTCCAAAACGTATTACAGAAATACCTATGGCGCTTCTATCATCAAGAGGTTTTGCAAAAGCGATGTAATCATAATTTGCAATATTTGCAAAATAGGAGGCGTGCATTAATGAGATCTGATTATCTTCTAGATTGACTAAACCTGCAGGATTCCAATAGCCTGCATTTACATCACTCGTACCAGCAACAACGGCATTACTCATACCAAGAGCGGCAGCATCAACACCAATATTTAAAAATTCATTCGAATATTTACGTACCGTTTGTGACACAGCAGTAACTGAAATGAGTAGAAATAGTATAGAAAGTGATTTTTTCAATAGCAGGATTTATGGGACAAATATCCCACTTTTAGTACACATTGTAAACAATAAAACGAGCTAGATATTGCACAAGCCTATATTAGTCGAAAATTCTTCCATACTTTTACTAAAAATTAAACAATGTCTATAAAGAGTTACGTTCCTAATGCAATTACAATGGGTAATCTGTTAAGCGGTTGTGTTGCGGTAGTTTTTGCTGTAAATGATCGTCTAGAGCTTGCTGCGATATTTGTAGCTCTTGGGATTTTCTTTGATTTTTTTGACGGCTTTTTTGCACGAATTCTTAATGCTTCAAGTGAGGTAGGATTACAATTAGATTCTCTTGCAGATATGGTTACTAGCGGTGTTGTGCCAGGAGTGGTTATGTATCAACTGCTAGAAGATGCTAGCGGTATTCCTTGGGGTGCGGCACTAGAAGAGCAGCACTTTCACTTGGGTTATATAGGTTTTGCAATAACGATGGCTTCGGCATATAGACTTGCAAAGTTCAATGTAGATGATCGTCAGACTAACTCGTTTATAGGACTTCCAACTCCTGCAAATACCTTGTTTATACTAAGCTTACCTCTTATATTGATGTTTGAAGAGTACGCTTTCGCGAAAGCGTTATTAGAAAATCCATACTCCCTTATAGTACTTACCGCATTAAGTTGTTTTATGCTCAATGCAGAGCTTCCATTATTTGCTTTAAAGTTTAAAAACTGGTCTTTTGGGGAAAACAAAGTGCGTTACCTCTTTTTACTTGCAAGTGTGTTACTGCTTGTGTTCTTCCAGTTTTTAGGGATACCTATCATCATCATTCTGT
The DNA here is from genome assembly GCF_000212355.1 of Dokdonia sp. 4H-3-7-5. NCBI lineage: Bacteria > Pseudomonadati > Bacteroidota > Flavobacteriia > Flavobacteriales > Flavobacteriaceae > Dokdonia > Dokdonia sp. 4H-3-7-5. Next base: position 2,368,982 of record NC_015496.1, on the reverse strand, counting down.
ACATCCTTCTTTCTATTGTTTTTAAAGAGCAAGCGTAGTCTTTCATCTATGTAGCCATTATCTTTGTGTAAAACTTAGAAAATGGATAATCAAGAAATAAGAAATCTAGCCCCAAAGGCACTCTGGAATAAATTTGCAGATCTAAATGCTGTGCCTCGTCCTTCAAAAAAGGAGGAGCGCGTCATTGCGTTTATGAAAGACTTTGGTAAAAAATTAGGTTTAGAAACAATAGAAGACGAAGTAGGTAATGTGATCATAAGAAAACCTGCTACTGCTGGTCATGAGAACAAGAAAATGATTGTGATGCAGTCGCATCTTGACATGGTACATCAGAAAAATAATGACACCGATTTTGATTTTGATAATCAGGGTATCGAGATGTATGTAGATGGTGACTGGGTACGTGCAAAAGGAACTACACTAGGAGCAGATAACGGTCTTGGAGTGGCGACAATAATGGCTGTACTTGAAAGTACCACCATAGAACATCCAGCTATAGAAGCATTATTTACTATAGATGAGGAAACAGGTATGACTGGGGCGATGGGTCTTAAAGGAGGAATTCTTAAAGGTGACATCTTACTTAATCTAGATACAGAAGAAGATGACGAGATAGGTGTAGGTTGTGCAGGTGGTGTAGATATCACAGCTACTCGCAATTACCCAGAAGAAGGAATAGATGATGGTCTTGTAGCTTATAAAGTTACTGTAAATGGTCTTAATGGAGGTCACTCTGGAATGGATATCATCAAGGGACTTGGTAATGCAAATAAAATGATGAACCGCTTATTGCGCAGTGCATCAGAAAATTTTGATATACGTATTTCAAGCATTGATGGTGGAAGTTTGAGAAATGCAATCCCAAGAGAAAGTGTAGCTATCATTGCAGTAGATGAGAATCAGCTGGCAGCTTTTGAAGCAGATTTTCAGGATGTGGCAAGTGGTATTCAAGTAGAGTACAATTCGCTAGAAGAAAACCTTAGTATTACCGCAGAGAAAACAGATCACCCTGATAATGTAATGAACATGGAAGCTCAACAAGAGCTTATTAAAGCAATAAGTGCAGTTCATAATGGGGTCTATAGAATGAGCCCAGAGATAGAAAATCTAGTGGAAACTTCTAATAATATAGCTAGAGTGATTGTAAAAGATGGATCTATAAAAATAGGTTGTCTTACACGCTCATCAGTAGATAGCACAAAGGATGATCTCGCAAATGCTATTACAGCTACGTTTGAACTTGCAAACTTTGACGTAGCACTTTCTGGTGATTATCCAGGATGGGCTCCTAATATGGCGAGTCCTATCTTAAAGGTGCTAGAAGCAAAATATAAAGAGATCAATAATGAGAATCCACATGTAGCGGCTTGTCACGCAGGACTTGAATGTGGTATCTTAGGTCAGAATTATCCTGAGATGGATATGATTTCCTTTGGGCCTACTATTAAGGGAGCGCATTCTCCCGATGAAAGAGCAAGCATCTCTAGTGCTCAAAAGTACTGGGATTTTGTAATAGAAATATTGAAAGATATACCAGTTGCTTAACAGCTGATTATTTCTTCAAATCATTAGATAAAAAAAAGCTAGCCATCGTAGATGGATAGCTTTTTTAATAGGTTGTAATGTTTGTATTACTTTACAATCTCTACAAGTTCAATTTCAAATACAAGATCTGCCTTAGGAGGTATTGCACCAGGGTAACCTTGTGCTCCGTATCCTAAGTGGTAAGGGATGAATAGTGTTGCTTTATCACCTATAGACATTAATTGTAATCCTTCTTTAAATCCAGCAATAAGTCTAGCTTCTGGGCTATATACTGTTTCAAGAAGTTTGTATTGTCCAGCAGCTTTCTTACGGTCGTCTAGTTTATTATTTGCAGCAGCTACTTCTTCGCTACTTGTATCAAATAACTCTCCCGTTGTAAAGAAACCAGCATATTCTACTTTTACTTTTTGACCAGTATTAGGCTTTATTCCTTTTCCTTTTTGATCAAAGTAAATTCCTAATCCGCTAGGAAGTTCTTCAATTCCTTCTCTCTTAGCATCAAGTTCTGCTTTTTTACCAGCAAATTGCTTTGCTTTTTCGGCAGCTTCTTTTGCTTTGTTTTCTTCAAAGGCAGCTAGTTCATTTGTAAAGGTCTCACCAGCGTTGTAATTCTTTACATCACTTCCTTTTCTGATGATATTTACTTGCTGGATAATTACTGGAGTTTTTGGTTTTCCAGCACGTGGATCTTCAAGCTCTACCTCTGTAATAGCATCTACAACTTCTAGTCCAGTAACTACTTTACCCCATACTGTATGACAACTTACTCTAGGGTTATCGCAGTTTTTAAGATTTCCGTTTGAGTCATAACCATCAAGATGTGGTGTCGCTTTATGTGTAATAAAGAACTGACTTCCGTTAGTCGCATATCCAGAGTTTGCCATAGAAAGAACTCCTGCAGAATCATGTCTACGCTCAGGAGTAAGTTCGTCAAAGAACTTGTATCCAGGATCACCAGAACCTGTACCTGTAGGATCACCACCTTGAATCATAAAGTCCTTTATGATTCTATGGAAGGTTAATCCATTGTAAAATGGCTTACCAGCATATGTGCTATCTGCTAGAGGGTGTGTACCTTCTGCTAGCGCAACAAAATTTGCAACCGTTGCAGGGGCGTCATTATAAAAAAGCTCTGCAACCATGGTTCCCTTATCTGTGATGATTTCTGCATATAATCCATCTCCTAGATCTGGATATTTATCATTACATGAAAAGAGTGATAAAATTACTGCAACTAATAACATACTTGTTTTCTTCATTGTTTGTGATTTATTTATTCGTTTGATTGGTCTTTTATTTCAAGTAAAGTAACGGTACTACGCACTGGGGTATTGCTAGGTATTCTATCTTCAAAACCGTAATAGCCGTAAGCTTTATAACTAGGAAATAGAAATGTCATTGTTTCTCCTTCCTTCATTAATTTAAGTCCTTCCCTTATTCCGGTAATTATATCTGGATTACTTTGATCTATTTGAGTAACCGTATTTCCTAGTTCTTCTTGCGTAACAAGTTCCTTACCGTTGATTGTTGCGAGGTTGTAATTAAACAAAACAAGATCACCTACTTGAGGAGCTTGCTTACCTAGTGTATCTTTTGCAATATAAGAATACCAAAAACCATTAGGTGAAGGGTTATAGATGTTTAAAGTATCACTAGCTATAAATTTCTTAATAGCTGCTTCATCTTGAGCAATAAGCTCTTTGTTGCGAGAGATAGTTTCTGTCTTCACGTAAGATCCTGTTTTTTGAGAAACTGGTCTGCGAGCAACTGTCTCAGAGCATGAAACAATAAGGAATATAGAAAACAGAAATATTAAATTTCTCATGATGATAATTGGTCTTTATATGAAGGCAATAACTCTTTAAAGTTAGCAATAGTTTCTGCAAGTGCTACCTCGCTTCTTCCACCTGCGGCATTAGTATGTCCTCCACCATTATAATGAGCTCTAGCAAATTCATTTACAGAGAACTCACCTTTAGATCTAAGCGACATTTTTATAATACTATCTGCTTTATGTTCTATAAATATCACAGCAAATATAATGCCCTCTAGCGAAAGACAATAATTTACAAAACCTTCTGTATCCCCTTTTTGAAAATTATGGTCATCTAGCTCTTTCTGCGTCATAGTAATAAAAGCAGTTCTATACTCCCTTAAGACTACAAGATTATTAAGAGCAACACCTAGGAGTTGAAGTCTAGACTCGCTATTAGTATCGTAAATATTTTGGTGTATCTGGTCGTTATTTGCTCCTTTTTTAATAAGAGCAGCAATAACCTCGTGAGTAGTAGCGGTGGTAGATGAGAATCTAAAAGATCCAGTGTCTGTCATGATGCCTGTATACAAACAGCTAGCCATGTCTGCAGTAATTAGCTGCTCATCACCTAAAGCTTTTATGAAATGATATACCATCTCACAAGTACTGCTCATGGCAGTATCACTATAAGTAACCGCAGCATAATCTGCTGGTTGCTGGTGGTGGTCTATCATGATAAATGGAGCCTTGACATTATCAAGCACCTCTTCTAAGTCTCCTACTCTAGAAAAATGATTAAAGTCTAACGTAAATACGAGGTCCGCTGTTTTTATTGCATCCCTTGCATTAGTTGTATTAGATGTGTAAAAAAGTACATCGTCATGACCTGGCAGCCACTTTAAAAAATGTGGATACTCATTAGGCGCCACTACAACTGCCTTATGACCTTTTTTATTTAAATATGCTACAAGTGCAAGTGTACTTCCCATAGCATCTCCATCAGGATTTTTATGAGGAATTACAGCTATGCTTTTTGAGTCTTTAAGTAACTCTTTTGTTGTTGAGATTTGAGAGATATTCATAGTTTGCGAATATACAATTTCTGCTGTGCTCTATTTCTGCTTGTGATTAAATATTTAGCTTTTCAAGGAGATGAAAACTTAATATGGTGGTAACATTAAAAAGCAGTATTTTTGCACGCGATTTCAAGAAAGAGTTTTTACGCTTTCGCGAAAATTTTAAAAGCCCAACACGTGGGCATCTAAAAACTAAGTGAAGGTAGGGAGATAATACCGCCATTGCAGAAATTAAAGAATTATGACAAACAGAACTTTTACAATGATTAAGCCTGATGGCGTTGAAAACGGACACATCGGAGCAATCTTAGAAAAAATTACTGCTAGCGGTTTCCGTATTGTAGCAATGAAACTTACTCAAATGACGAAGGCAGACGCTGAGACATTTTATGCAGTACACAACGAGCGTCCATTTTTTGGAGAGCTTGTAGAGTTTATGACACGCGGACCTATCGTTGCAGCAGTTCTTGAAAAAGAAAATGCAGTAGCAGATTTCCGTACGCTTATTGGAGCAACAAACCCAGCAGATGCTGCAGAAGGTACTATCCGTGCTTTATATGCAACTTCTATGGGAGAAAATGCAGTACACGGTTCTGATAGTGATGAGAATGCAGCTATTGAAGGTGCTTTCCATTTTTCTGGACGTGAGATGTTTTAATTGCTAGCGCAATAAACATATACATATCTTACATGTGTTTTTACACACTAGGATTTATTTTAAATGCTTCTTCTATATAACATAGAAGAAGCATTTTTATTTACAGCTATTGTTGCGTTAAGGATAGTAGTGGTTACCCCACACGAATTGAGAACATCGAGCCATCTCACTTTTATGTGAGCTGATAGCGAGGTTTTCTTAATGAGGAGGAGTAAAAACGGATAGCCTGACCCGTAGGGTAACGCCCATATAATATGACGCCGTAATCGCTCTGAATAGTAGACTGATATATTAACTAAGCTGTTTTATTTCAATAATTTGAGTGCTTTTTGATTCATTTTAAAAGGAGAAAGCACATATAATATAGTAATAGTAAATATTTTAATTAAAAATACTTACTTTTGCACCGCCAAAAACACGGCATTAATACAACCCATTATGGACGTAAGGAATATCGCGATTATCGCCCACGTAGACCACGGTAAGACAACCCTGGTAGACAAAATTATGTATCACTGTGAGCTTTTTAGAGAAAACGAATCTAAAGGAGAACTTATTTTAGATAATAACGATCTTGAGCGTGAGCGCGGGATTACAATTACTTCTAAGAATGTTTCTGTAATGTACAAGGGAACGAAAATTAACATTATCGATACTCCTGGTCACGCCGATTTTGGTGGTGAAGTAGAGCGTGTATTGAATATGGCAGACGGTGTATGTCTTCTTGTAGATGCATTTGAAGGGCCTATGCCGCAAACACGTTTTGTACTACAAAAAGCTATTGACCTTGGTCTTAAGCCTTGTGTGGTGATTAATAAAGTAGATAAAGAAAACTGTACTCCAGATATTGTACATGAAAAGGTTTTTGACCTTATGTTCGAATTAGGTGCAGAAGAGTGGCAGCTAGACTTCCCTACTGTATATGGTAGTGCAAAGAATAACTGGATGAGTGACGACTGGGAGAAAGAAACAGATTCTATCGAGCCATTGTTAGAAATGGTTATGGAGCACATTCCAGTACCAGAAGTAAAGGAAGGTAACACACAGATGTTAATTACATCTTTAGACTTTTCTTCATTTACAGGACGTATCGCAATAGGACGTCTTAACCGTGGTGAACTTACAGAAGGTATGCAAGTATCTCTTGTAAAGCGTGATGGAACTATTAAGAAAACACGTATTAAAGAATTACACACTTTTGACGGTTTAGGTCGTTTAAAAGTACCAAGCGTTCAAGCTGGTGATATTTGTGCAATTGTAGGATTAGAAGGATTTGAAATAGGTGATACTGTTGCAGATTTTGAAAACCCAGAAGGTCTTGCAACTATCGATATTGATGAGCCTACAATGAGTATGCTTTTCTCAATTAACGATTCACCTTTCTTTGGAAAAGATGGAAAGTTTGTAACATCACGTCACATTAAAGATCGCTTAACAAAAGAGCTTGAAAAGAACCTTGCACTTCGTGTTAATGATACAGACAGTGCAGATAAATTCTTAGTGTATGGTCGTGGAGTAATGCACCTCTCTGTACTAATTGAAACAATGCGCCGTGAAGGATATGAATTACAAATCGGGCAGCCGCAAGTAATTATAAAAGAAATAGACGGAGTAAAATGTGAGCCTATAGAAGAGCTTACTATTGACCTTCCGGAAAATGTATCTGGTCGCGCTGTTGAGTTTGTGACAATGCGTAAAGGTGAAATGCTTTCTATGGAGGCAAAAGGAGAGCGTATGATTATTGAATTCTTAATTCCATCACGTGGTATTATAGGATTACGTAATCAACTACTTACTGCAACTGCAGGAGAAGCAATTATGGCTCACCGTTTTAAAGAATACCAGCCTTTTAAAGGAGATATTCCTGGACGTATATCTGGATCTTTAGTATCTATGGAAAATGGAAATGCAATTCCTTATTCTATCGATAAATTACAGGATAGAGGTAAATTCTTCGTATCTCCAGGTGAAGATATTTATGAAGGTCAAGTAATTGGTGAGAACTCTCGTCAAGATGACATGAACATCAACATCACAAAAGCTAAGAAGCAATCTAACGTACGTTCATCTGGTGCAGATGATAAGGCAAAGATTGTTCCTGCTATCAAGTTTTCATTAGAAGAGGCGCTAGAATATATTCAGAAAGATGAGTATGTAGAGGTTACTCCTAATCACTTGAGATTACGTAAAGTTTACCTTAAAGAGGTAGATCGTAAGCGTTTTAAAATAGCTTAAGAATCTTAGAAATAAAAATACTATAGAAAAAACCTACTCGTACTGAGTAGGTTTTTTTATGGGCAATAGTGATTGATACTATTTGTAGTGGCTTTTAAGTCTAGTATTTGAGGTAGCTCGTTTAAATTTCGAAAATCTATATACGCTGGCTAACATCTATCAAAACAACGATTATATATAATTATGTTTGTATTTTACAGTACTAATAGAGCAACTCCCAGTATTTGAAATCATCTTATACCATCCATAAGTTTCAACAAAAGGACACCATCCAGTGGAACGATTTTGTCGCGCTATCGTGCAACGCAACATTTCTTCATAATAGGGCATTTATGGAGTATCATTCTGATCGTTTTATAGATAACTCACTGATGATTTATAAGAACAAAAAAGTAGTCGCACTGCTACCGGCAAATCTTAAAGGAGAAACAATCTATAGTCATCAAGGACTTACTTATGGAGGATTATTAATGCTAGCCTCCCTCAAGATTGCGGACGTACTAGAGTTATTTAAAGAGCTACTCACTTATTTAGAGTCCATAAATATCCAGACGCTTTACTTAAAGCAGATTCCTAGTTTTTACAATCGTTTGCCTAGCGAAGGACTAGACTATCTTTTACAACTCGTTCAAGGGGCTTGCTATAGAGTGGATAGCGCCTCAGTCATTGATTATAGAAATGACATACAGATTCAATCTAATAGGCTTGAAGGTGTAAAGAAAGCTCAAAAACACGATTTACTTATTAAAGAAGAAGATAATCTTGAAGATTTCTGGGATGTTATATTAATTCCTAACCTTAAAGAGCAACATAATGCGGAACCTACACACTCTATAGAAGAGATAACCTTATTAAAGAAAGCGTTCCCTAATAATATTAGACAGTTTAATGTTTACCATAATGGGCAAATTGTTGGTGGTGCTACAATATTTGAGACAAGTACTACAGCACATGTCCAGTATATCTCGGCAAATAGTAAAAAGCAAACTTTAGGTACATTAGACTTTCTCTTTAATCATCTTATAAAAATTACCTTTAAAGACAAGCGGTATTTTGATTTTGGAACATCAAATGAGAATGCAGGAAAACAACTCAATAAAGGACTTACTTATTGGAAGGAATGTTTTGGCGCACGTACTTTTGTGCATCGAAACTTTAAAATAAACACTGCAAATCATATCTATTTAAATAACGTACTGGTATGATTCCATTTTTAGATCTTAAGAAAATAAATGCTCCCTTTGAACAGGAGTTTAAAAACAAGTTCGATTCCTTTTTAGCGGAAGGTTGGTTTGTACTAGGAGAAGAGGTGCAACTCTTTGAAGCAGAATATGCTCAGTATTGTGGAACAACACATTGTGTAGGTACAGCAAATGGTCTCGATGCTTTACGACTCATTTTTGAAGGCTATAAAATCTTAGAACAGCTTCAGGAAGGAGACGAGGTTTTAGTTGCAAGTAATACGTATATCGCTACGATTATCGCTATTAAGCAAGCTGGTTTGATTCCAGTATTAGTAGAAGCTTCGTTACTTACATATAATTTCGATTTTGAAGATCTAGAACATAAAATTACTCTTAAAACGAAAGTAGTGTTACCTACACACTTGTATGGGAAACTTACGGATATGGAAAGGATTAACGCTTTCGCGAAAGCGTATAACCTATTTGTAATTACAGATTGCGCACAATCACACGGAGCGAAGGATGTTAAAGGAAATCGCAGCGGATCACTAGCAGATGCGAGTGCACACAGTTTTTACCCTACTAAAAATCTAGGAGCCTTAGGAGATGCCGGAGCAATTACCACAGATAATGAATCGCTGGCTCAGGTGGTAAAAAAATATAGAAATTACGGCTTTAAAGAACGCTATGTAGCCGAATATGCAGGAGTTAATTCTAGACTTGACGAGTTACAAGCGGCCTTCTTGAGAATAAAATTAAGAGAATTAGACATACAAAATCAAAAACGTCGTGAGATTGCGATCCAATATCTCAGTAAGATTGATAATAAACATATTTTACTACCTCAATTAGATAAAGAGGAAAATCATGTGTGGCACTTGTTTGTGATACGAAGTGTTTATCGAGATCAATTACAGACACACTTACAAAATCAAGGGATAGGGACTAATATTCATTATCCAGTTCCTCCTCATAAACAAGAGGCACTTAGCGAGTACAATATGCAATCATTTCCCGTTTGTCAGCAATTGCATAATGAGGTACTTAGTATTCCTCTATCACCAGCATTATCAGAGGAAAATGTTGAGGAAATTATAACAGCGCTAAACAACTTTAGATGCTAAGTAAAATACGCGCTAGTATAGGTAATAATACTCTTTTAAAGATAGGCTCGATAAATGCTGTGAGTGTAATTCTTCAAATTTTAGGAGGTCTTATAACTTCAAAACTTATTGCTATTTATCTAGGAGAGCGTGGCATGGCATTGCTAGGTTATCTGCGCAATTTTATTACTTCGGCTCAAGCTGCAGGAAATCTAGGTTTGTCTAACGGTATTGTCAAGTATGTAGCTACCGGTGATGAGAAGAGTCATTTATTGTCAAAATTATTATCTACAGTTGTTATTGTGAGTCTCGTTGCGACTTTAATTGTATCGTCGGTGTTATATGTAGGCGCAACATATTTTAATACACAGGTTTTTGGAGAAAGGACACAGTACATATACGTATTTAAATTGCTAGCTATAGCCTTGCCGTTTATAACACTTAACGGTATTCTGCTAGCCGTTATTAATGGGCAGTCGGCTTATAAGAAGGTGGTTAACATTCAAATATTTTCTAATCTTTTAGGTCTTGCTATAGCGGTGTTAAGTATTGTATACTACGGTGTGCAAGGTGCACTATTTGCACTAGTTATAAGTCCAGCAGTGATACTTGTGATTACCTTAATTGCATTAGGAAAGCAAGGTGATGTATTGAGAAGTATTTTATGGTCAAACTTTGATACAGCAGCGCTACTAAAGCTAGGATCGTACACACTTATGGCTTTGTTCTCTATGATTGTGCTGCCGCTCGTATACATTGCCATACGTAAAGAGATAGGTGATGGTGCTGGTTACTGGGATGCAATGACCAGAATATCTAGTTATTATGTGAAGTTTGTCGCCACACTAATGACGTTGTATATACTTCCTCAACTCGCAAAGGCAAGTACAGACGCATCCTTCAGAAAGGAGATATTTGGGTTTTATAAAACTGTTCTTCCACTCTTTGGAGTTGGACTTGTGGTAATATTTCTACTACGTCATTTTATTATAGGACTTGTTTTTACCGAAGATTTTATCCCCATGACGCATCTTTTTAAATGGCAGCTCTTAGGTGATTTTTTTAAGGTAGCTTCCATCGTGATAGGATATCAAATTATTGCAACAAACAATCTAAAGTTATTTTTAATAACAGAGATAATATCTCTAGGAGTAATCTATTGTTCTGGAATTTACTTGGTGCGTAAATTTGGATATGAGGGAGCGTCTATGGGACATTGCTTTAGTTATTTTATACATTTATTGGTATTACTGTTTATCTTTCGGAAACCATTATTTGGTAAAATAATTGCAGCAAGTGAGTAGACTTAGTAACATATTACAATCCTTTAGAATATGGAAGTATAAAATACTTTCATCACATAAAAGTATAGATGGCCATGCGGTACTTCATCAACCTGCGCAAATTAATGGTAAAGGAAAAGTATGCTTTCGCGAAAGCGTACATATAGGTGTTATCAATTCGCCATTATTTTATAATACCTATGCGTATATAGAAGCAAGGAAAGTGGGCAGTGAGATTATCTTTGGGAAAGACGTTGCTATTAATAATAACTTTTGTGCGATTGCAAATGAGTCTTCTATAACTATAGGAGACAGAACAACCATAGGTTTAAATTGTAGTATTTATAATTGTAATTTTCATAGTCTTAATCCCGAATACCGAAGATCAGATACAGGGTCTAGCGCAGCTGTGACTATAGGTGAGAATGTTTTTATAGGAAATAATGTGAGTATCTGGAAAGGTGTAACTATAGGAGATAATGCCGTGATAGCGTCAGGAAGTAAGGTTACAGTAAATGTAGCTGCGGGAACAACGTTTTCTAGCTTTTCTTAAAGAATTAATTATTCCAAGTGTCAATGTAAGTTTGTGCGACTTTCTTATAATTATGATGAGTTTCAATAAATAATCGAGCATTCCTTCTTATCTCCTCAATGGTTTCTGGATTTTCAATGAGTTTTTCTAGACTGCGCACTATTTGATCTACATCTGGCGTAGCATCTATGGCCACAGTTTCTAAAAGATTGTAATGCTCCTTAAAGTGACTGCCGGCGCCAGTAAATACTATTTTACCCTTTGCCATTGCTTCAAGTGCATTATAGCCTTGATCATGTGAGTAAATTTGATCTAGAATAATATGTGCGCTATTATACTTTTTAATGTAGGTTTTATAGGGTAAGCTTTCGGTGGTAATTATAGTAACTTTTGAAGCATATTTCTCTTTAATTATTGCAAGCGCATTTTCAAAAATATCATTTCCTTTCTTAAAATAGTTTGCGCGATTTATGCCATGAAAGATGATAATAGGATTTGTATTCTCCTGAGGTAAGCTCTTAATGGTATCTGTGTTTATGGGATTAGGAATCAAACCTATATATGCATCATAATCTTTGAGCGGTATGTGATAATCAAGATCTGTAGCAATCACGCCATCTATAAGCTCATATAATTCTTTATGCAGTTCCTTGTAATCAAGCTCGAGATACTTAAGAGCAGGGGCAAAAGATTTCTTATCTATCTTTTCTTCTTGAAACGGTGTTACTATAGTGTATGGAAGCTCCTCAGTAAATGCATGTGTGATACTTGGATAATCTGCACCGCAAGAGAGGAGGAATATTTTCTTATTGTGATTTTTTAAATACTGAGCTATTTCTAGTTCTAATGATGGTGTGGTGTCAAAACTAGATTCATTGATAAGTTGTACCACATCATAACCAGAAAGTTTTGGTTTTAAAAGATTGAATGACTTTCGTAGAGCGATCTCAGAAATATCAATGCTAGTTATTTTGAGAATAATGAGCTTAAGTTTTTTTCTCCATCCGCTAGTATAGCCTCTTTCAAGTCTAATATCTACAGGATAGTTTTTAAATCCATCGCCACTACCCACAATCGTTACTTCGTGTCCTAACTGTAAAAGTCCTTCTTTGAGCGAATTGTGAAGTCGGCTGTATTCGCCTACAAGTAAGATGCGCATTGACTATATTTGGTATTCAAAATTTCTTCTGTTGCCTAAAGATACTCATAAAAAAATTGCGCTAGTTACCATCTCATTGGCAGGTGGTGGAGCAGAGCGATCGCTGGGGATTTTATCTACTATGTTATCCAGACTAGGGCACTCGGTACATATCGTGACGTTAAGAGATGACATTAAAGTCCCATATGCTGGAACACTTTTTAATCTAGGTAGTTATAAATCAAATGATGATAATGTGCTAGATCAATGGAATCACTTAAGGCAACTTAGATCATATCTAATATCTCAAGGCTTTCATTTAATTATAGATAATAGATCGCGACCTTCCTTATTTAAAGAAATTTGGTATACACAATATGTGTATCGTAATTTAAATGTTTTATGCATGGTCAGAAGTGGTCACTTAGAAATGTACTTCCCTAAACCAGCTGCAATAACGAAATATATCTATAAAGATGCCTACTTTGTTGGAGTGTCAAAACGTATATGTAAGAAAATAAAAGAGCGCTATGGTTTTAAACACATTAGCAATATCTATAATGCAATACCGCGATTTTCAGAAATAAATGATACTCTAGCGCTTCCTTATGATTATGTATTAGGCTATGGCCGACTGGTGGATGATGTTAAGAATTTTAGTTTGATGATTTCAGCTTTCGCGAAAGCGAACTTAAAACTTCCCTTAGTAATTATGGGTGAAGGCATTGATAAGGAAAAATTATACAATCTTGCCAAAAAACTTAAAGTGACCGACAAGGTCTACTTTATAGGTTATCAAGAAAATCCATCATCTATTGTAGAAAAAGCTTTGTGTACACTCCTTACCAGTCATTATGAAGGTTTCCCAATGGTGCTTGTAGAGTCATTGTCACTAGGAACTCCAGTGATAAGCGTAGACTGCGAGTCTGGGCCTAGTGAAATAGTACAACACGGTCATAATGGATTATTAGTTCCTAATTATGAGATAGAGGCACTATCTGTAGCTATGCGTACGCTAGTTCTTGATGGACAATTTTTAGCACATTGTAAATCAAATGCCAAAGACAGTGTAGCACACTTGTCACAAGAACGGATTAGTAATGACTGGAATGCACTGATAAATTCCTTATGAAGAAAATTATAGAAATCCCAAGAATAACAGACCCACGAGGTAATCTTGCCGTTATAGAAAATGGTGTGTTTCCACATGATATTAAGCGAGTTTATTATTTACACGATGTGCCTAGTGGAGCCTATCGCGGCGGTCATGCACATAAAGAATGTGTAGAATTGCTCATTGCAGTAAGCGGTAGCTTTGAAGTGATACTCGATAATGGTACAACTAAAGAACGCGTAATGCTTAATAATCCTAGTGAAGGCTTATTGATTGATGTGAATATTTGGCGAGAACTTGAAAATTTTTCTTCAGGATCCGTCTGTCTGGTGCTTGCATCGCATGTTTATGATGAGGAAGATTATATACGCTCACACGATACTTTTCGACTACATATATGCACTTAAGTAAATACCATGTCGAATAAGAAATTGTTGAAGTTCTTTTAAAGTTATAACAATTGCTTTTGGCATTTTAAGAAGAAATTGCTGTCTAGTTGTTAGATTAATGGGGTTTATTTTTTTACTATTCTTCTTGAAGTTAAGTTGGTCTCCTGCTATTTTATAATGTATGGAAAGTGCGTATCGATTTATATCTAGATATTTTTTTAGGTTAGGCTTTTCATTTACTTGAGGCTCGTATTTATCTAAATCAAGAAAACTACGTTTTTTAGTCGTTGTATTTGAGATTCTGTTTTCACTATGTAAAATGTGAGTAGCAGTAACTTTATTACTGTATGCTATTCTGTATGCCAGCGCAAGTCGTATCCATAGATCTGTATCTTCACCTGCCCCAAAAGTAATGGATGTATCGAATCCATTAAGCTCATGAAAAATTTTCTTAGTAACAGCAACAGCAGAGGTCCAAGCTACTGCACCTTTAAGGCTCGCATGAAAATAATCATCTACATAACCTTGCCACCCTTGGGGTTTATCTCCCAACGGAGTTTTTATAGTACGTGTAAACGATAGAGAATACTGCTTTTGATAAGCAGCGCAATACAATGCAGCATCTGGAAATTTGGATGTAAGATTATCTAGCTCTTTAAGGTGATCAGGTTCCCACAGATCATCTGCATCCAGAAATGCGATATACGTGCCTTGTGCTTTACTTACTGCGTAATTACGAGCTGTGGAAACACCTTCGTTTTTTTTACTAAATATAGCGAATTTATGTTCACTATATCTATCGACAACATCCATACTACTATCGGTAGATCCATCATTTACAATAATTACTTCATAATCTGTAAACGTCTGGTTAATGATACTTTCGATGGTTTGAGCAATCGCTTTTTCTTTATTATATAGTGGTACGACTACCGAAAATTTAGGCATTTTCTTTAAGATTTAAATAGTGATGCAATCTGTACAGGTCAAAAAGCAATAAAGATGGATTCTCGCTCATTATTAATTTTTTTTCAACGTACTTCAAACTCTTACCTATAATAGCCCTAAAAAAAAGTATTCCTTTATACTTTTTAAGAGTAAGATAGCTTTTTTGTAAACGTGTGAAGTCATGGGCCATCATACCTTTATCTTCATAATATATGAGAGTCTCTATCGCTTGTAAAGACTTTTTTAAAAACACATCGTTCTTTTCTAAACCATGATGTATTACTGGATTATCTATGTGTTGGACATCATAACCTTGTTTAAGGATTTGATAAGAGAATATGTTATCCAGACCATATTTGTTTGAAGAAATAATATTGAGCTTTAAGAACGCTTCCTTTTTTACAAGTATATTTTGAGAAATAATAAAATAAGGAGTTTTACATCTTTTTTTGGCTAGTTGTGTTTCTCTTTGTGTTCCATATGTACTCCTAAGAGTGAAATCATCGTTATTATCTATAGCATATGATATACCACCATGAATAATATCATGGGATGAATTTAAATGCGAAACATAATTTTCAATAAAATTTATTGAAGGTAGTGCAACATCTGCATCTAGAAATAGTAGCCAACTATATGTTGCGTTATCAGCAAGTTTAGAACGGGTGGCAGTTCTACCTAAATTGGTAGCGTTTATTAGCCGTTTTACGTTAGTGTTTCCTAGAAGTTGTACGTTTTTTTCTATGTATAGATAAGATGCATCTTCACAGAAAATCACTTCAAAAGTAATTTTCACACGATGTGCTTGCTCACAGATAGACTGGGCAAGATCTGTGATGTCAGTATTATATGTAGGGATAAGTATAGAAAGCATTAAAGTAATGTCAATATACGCTAAATAGAAGTTTTAGTCATTTTACTAGCCAAAATCTATATGAAGTCTCACTCATTAATTTATATGAGGGAGACTTCATTATCCATCAAACACCAATTTATTGATGAATTGGATAATATATATGCTCAGAAAAGATTTTAAACTGTTTTCTGTACAACCTCAAAAACCTTATTGCCATCACACTTCAGTGTTTTAGATGGATATTTTAATAAGAGCGCATAGTCGTGAGTTGCCATTAGTATAGTGTTCCCATTCTTATTAATCTCTTGTAACACCTCCATGACTTCAACACTGGTTTGCGGGTCAAGATTTCCAGTAGGTTCATCTGCAAGGATAAGCTCGGGATCATTGAGTAAAGCGCGTGCAATAGCAATACGCTGTTGTTCTCCACCAGAAAGCTGATAAGGAAATTTAAATCCCTTGTTTTTCATGCCTACTTTATCAAGAACCGAATCTATTTTACTTGTCATAGCAGCCTTATCCTTCCATCCAGTTGCTTTTAAAACAAATTTTAAATTCTCGATAACGGTTCGGTCATTTAATAATTTAAAATCTTGAAAAACAACACCAAGTTTACGACGTAAAAAAGGGATATTCTTTTCCTTAAGTCCATTGAGATCAAACCCTACAATATTCCCTTTTCCCTCTGTGAGCGGTAAATCACCATAAAGCGTTTTCATGAAACTACTTTTTCCAGAGCCCGTTTTACCTATGAGATACACAAAGTCACCTGGTTCAATGGTAACATTAACTTCAGATAAAATTAAATTTTCTCGCTGATATATAGCAGCGTGTGAGAGTTCAAGAACAGGTGTAGACATAAATTTTATTATTACACTCAAAGTAACGGAATTTCGATGAAAGTGTTTTAAAGCTACTTCAAAAGTTTTATAATAAGTTGTGTAATCTCGCTTTCGCGAAAGCAACAAAAAAAAGCCTTCAGTAACACATACTGAAGGCTTTTTTGTGATCAATGTATGCTTTCCTTATCGCTTCAATGTAAAGTGACCATTAACCGTTCTCTGTGTGCCCTCCTCATCTACTTCTGTAAATTCTACTCGGAACCAATAATCACTTGAAGGCATAGGCTGTCCATTAAAGGTACCATCCCATCCAGCGCCCACTGGACTGATTTGCTTTAGGAGTTTTCCGTATCTATCAAAGATGAAGATCTTTGCGTTTAAGTTTGGTGCTACTCCCAGTCCTATGATATTCCATGTGTCGTGGAAACCATCTGCATTTGGCGTAAAGAATCGTGGGTAATCGATAATCCCTATCTCTACTTCTGACACGCTACAGTTACCACTCGCCAGTCTCCCAAAAACAATGTGTGTTCCTGGTGTTACTCCTGTAAAAGTAGTGCCGCTCTGGAACGGCCCATCATCTATCGCAAACTCATATTCTGAAGCTGCATCTGCTCCTGTAACATTAATTACTTCTACCGTGTATAATCCGCTATTGTTAAAAGAAGATTCTACTACGACCGCTTCAAAAACGGGAGCACTCTCTGCGCTATATACCGCTTCTGCCACATAATCACAGCTTGTACCATCTCCATAAGTAGCGGTAATCATTACTTGATACGTCCCTGCAGCATCAATAGTCACCTCAGGGTTTAGTGATACCAATGCGCCGTCACGTGTCCAAGCATAACTATAAGTAACCCCAATCTGCGGACTCTCCACCGTACCATCAATGATAAACGGATTAAGCGCTTCGCCTGTAATTTCATCTACACAAATCTGTCCGCCTTCATTAGTTAAGTTGGTGTATGGCAACGGTTGTACAAATATCTCAAAACTCTCTATCGTGCTACTCTCACAGCTACTTGCAGTGTTTACCGCTCTAGCATAAATCACCTGCGGATTTATGGTGTTTTCAAAAGCACTAGGAGTAGCAATCGCATTTGTCATCGCCTGCGCATCTGCAAGGCTAGTATAATAACTTACGGAAGTTGCGGCTACGTTTCCAGTGATGACAGCGTTTTGCTGAGTAAGATCAAAAGTTGCCGTACTCTGCTCTGGCGCGATATTTACTCCAAAATCGTCTGCACATTGCACGATATTATCTGCTGGGAATACTTCTGGACGTGATTCTACCGTAAAGATGATGCTGGTAAAATTCACACATCCTGTCGTCGCATTTTCTATACGTACAAATAATTCCTGATTATCTGCCACCGTATATGGCGAGCTAAGCGCTGCTGCATTTGCTGCCGCTTGCACCTCTAGTTCATGGTAAGTGATCATAAAATCACTGGTTACCTGCGGCGCAGCAAGTAATCCAGCCAAATCTGCGAGGGTTGTTAAATCGACACTTCCCATCGAGTCATCACCATCAAATTCTTCACAGAAGGTATAATCTACAGGTCCAGCTTCTGCCAAGATCGGTAGCGGGTTTACCACTACTTCAAAAGGAACAACTACAAAACATAGATTTCCGTCGCTATCCAAGTCACTATCGCCTGGCACATCACGTTCCACTCGTGCGTATAATGTTTGGTTGCCAGTCACGGTATTGATAAACGCAGTCACATCTGCAATGGCTAGCGTGGTGTCTTCTGGGTTCGCTTCCGCGAAAGCGAGCTCTGTATACACCGTTACATTCACAGGTTCAGCTCCAGCAATCTGCGCGATAGCAGGTGTTAAGTCAAAGACTTCAAAACCATCTGTTGCCGAACCTGAACCTGCATCAATCACTCCGTCACCATCTGTGTCAATATCTGTAGTCGTATCACACACTTCAAGCGCATCTGGGTTGGTATTTGGCGTTGGCAGTGGTAACACTTCAATATTAAAGGTCGTTCCATCACTACATCCTGCTGGGCTTGATACTACTGCCTGGATGGTCTGAGGATTTAAAACATTTGTATACGCCGAAGGATCTGCAATAGGAGTTCCTGCATTCAAAGCTGCAAGACTCTCATAATACGTCACCGTAAGCAGCGGATCACCACCAGTGAGACTGGCTTGGTTTACGCTTAAGTCAAATACGGTAAAAGTATCTGTATCATCATCACAAATCATCAGGTCTAGCTCATCACCATTCGGATTTGCCGTAGGTGGTGTCTCAACTGATATCTCAAAAGAACCAATGGCAGCACATATATTTGGAGAGCCGTCACTTACTTGTAATCTTACCCAGATAGTTTCTAGTGGTGTTATCTGTGTTGCTGTATAAGCGGTAGGGTTTACAATTGGATTGATTCCTAAATCGGCATCTGCTTGTGTATTATGGTAGGTAATGACAAGGGTTGCTGGATCTTGCGTTCCTATAATCGCAGCCTCATTTTGAGTAAGGTCAATAACCTCCATTAAATCATTGTTATCATCACATGCTGCAAGGGTTGCTAGTGTTGCTGGAAGCTCTGGAATAGGGAATACAATAAGTTCAAACTCATAGATCTTCGTACAACTTGTGGCTGTGGTAGCATCCGTGTCTTGTGCAACGACATACAGCGAAGTCATTCCTGAAATGTTATTATAAGGAACCGTAATATCTATCTGACCTGCTCCTGTATCTGCCGATGCATTATCTAAGGTCTCATAAAAACGTAAGGCTACATTCGTTACTGTTGCTAGTAAGTCGTCATTATATTGCTGCAGGTCAAATGCTCCAAAGCCATCATTATCTTCATCACAAGCTACTGCCGCTGGTAATGGCTCTCCAATGACTGGCAGTGGATTCACCTGAAGGTCTACCGTAGTTTGAGCACCACACATTCCTGCCTGATCACTTGTAACTAAAATGAAAATGGTCTGCGGACTCATGCCTGTATTTATATAGGCTGTTGGGGTCATGATAGCATTGGTTGCCCCAGCATCTAAGTCGGCTTGCGACTCATAATAGCTAACACTTAAAGTGGTGTCTCCTCCAGTAATTAAAGTATCAAGGCTCGTTAAATCAAAACTTGTAATCCCATCAGTATCGTTGCCTACCAGTGCTCCTGCGCTATCGCACTGCTCAAAAACTCCAGGAGGTGTGATTACTGGAATCATCGCTATGTTTAGATTGAAAGTGCCAACGACCGTACATCCTGTAGTTGTATTTTCTAGACGCACCCAGATTGGCGTGGTTGGCGCACTTGCTAAATAGTTCAGCGGATCGGCAACTGGCATATCACTTGCACTTCCTACTACCGCTTCTGCGCTAGCAAGGGTTTCATGATAGGTAAGGGTAACATCAGCAGTGGTTTGTGTTCCTAGAACAATTGCATCGTTTTGAGTAAGATCAAAAAGCGCTTGTCCATCTTCATTATCATCGCAAGAGGTTAAATCTGGGATTACTGTAGGAAGTACAGGTGCTGGTTGTACGGTAAGTACTAGTTCGATAACACGGTAACACTGGGTTGCTGTTGCTGGGTCCGTATCGGTTGCTCGTACGTATATTGTTCTAGATACAGTCTCATAAGCTGCAGGAGTTGCTATCGATGGACTACCCAATTCCGCGGAAGCGAGTGTCTCATGAAAAGTGAGTGACATAAACGTCTCTCCATTGATAATATCTGCAGTTACTTGACCTGTAAGATCAAATACTGCGTCTCCATCATTATCTACATCTCCATCGTTTGCCATGGTATCACATTCTTCTACCGCTGCAATAGTGGTAGGTGATGGTAATGGGTTTACCACTAACGTAAGGGTGGTGGTTTCAAAACAGCTAGTTACGATATTCTCTACTCTAGCAAAAATAGTTTGGTTGGCCATCACGGTATTTTGATATACATCCGGAAGTGCTGGCGCACCTGCATCGGCATCACCTTGGGTAAGGTGATAGCTCACTGCCCAGTCATCATTACCTCCAGTAATCTCATCATCACGGCTACGAAGATCAAAACTTGCAAACTCATCGGTATCACTACCGCTCTCTAGATCATCACAAAGCTCATATTCGGCAGCTTGCACCGGAGTAGGAAGCGGATTTACAACAAGAGAAAGGGTCGCTATGTTACTACAAAAAGTAGCTGTGGTCGTTGGTTGCGCCGTATCTGTCACCACTGCAAAAACAGTTGCCGTATTGCTGGTGTAAGCGCTAGGAGTTGCGATGGCAGGAGTTCCAGCTTCCGCGGAAGCGAGAGAAGAAAACCATTCCACACTATGAGTTGCAGGATCTAAACTTCCTAAAATATTTACTACCTGTGTACTTAAATCAAAAATCTGTAGTCCGTCGCTATTATCGTCACAAAGCGTAAAAGGAGTTGGGTTTTCATTAGGCATCGGTCTGTTAAGTACTCTCAGCGTAAGTGGTGTCGTGTCATAACAACCTATCGCATTAAACACACGAGCAAAAATGATTTGCTCAAAAGGGTCGTTGTTGATATACATTGCTGCGTCCAGCTCTTGACCTACAGGCGCATTATCTGCATCTGCCTGGGTAAGGTAGTAGGCAACATTTAAACTAGGGTCACCACCAGTGATTTCGGCATCTCTAGAAGAAAGTACAAAAAAGTCAAATACACCATCATTATCATCATCACAAGCCTCATAATCGGCTGGAGTGACAGCCACAGGCACTGGGAAGCTACGGATGCTCATACTCGTCGTTGAAAAACAACCTGTTATATTATTAGTCACACGTACCCCTACAATCTGAGGATTGCTCGTGGTGGTAAACATCGTGCTATCTGGAATACTTGCATCGCCAGTAGTAGCGCCAGCAGCGTCCAAGTGATAGGTTACCGTGAGATTTGCATTAAAACCACTAGTGATTTCGGCATCTTTTTGAGAAAGATCAACCGTGGTAAATCCATCTACTACACCATCATCATCACACACTTGAAGCTCTGATGGCGTAATTGCCACAGGATTCTGATTCACAATAATCTCAAAGTTCATTGCTGTATCAAACGTCGTACACGTGCTGCTTGTACTTCTTAGACTATAGAAAATAGTCTGCGGGTTACTACTATTTGAAAAAGAGGCAGGACTTGCAATCGCTACTGGAGGTGTAGCCGTATAAGCTGCAATGCTCTCATAAAAAGTAACTTCTAGATCTGCATCTCCACCAGTAATTTCTGCTATACGCTGCGTTAAATCAAAAGTAGCAGCATTGGCTACAGCAGAACAGGTTTCAATACTACTGATGCTTGGTAGGAATGTTGGGTTGGGGGTGACGGTGAGTCTCACATGCTCTCCAAGACCTATACATCCACTATCTGTAGCTGCCTCTACACGAACCCAAATGTCTTGAACACCGCCAGCACTTGTAAATAGTGGGTTGTTGCTATAAGCAGCAATATCCGTAATAGGATTAATCTCAGATAAAGCCTCTTGTTCTGTTTCATAATAAGCAACAGATACTACCTGTGGTGAGAACGATGTCATTATCGCGGTGGTAGCAGCAGAGAAATCAAATACAACGATACCATCACCATCAGTATCACACTCAATCTCATCTGCAAAGAGCGTTCCATCTGAAATTTGAGAAGCACTCACAATCACATTAATAACGCCTTCTCGTGAACATCCATCTAGATTTGTAACTGTTACAGCAATAGCCTCTGTAAAAGGAGAAGCACTATTTACATAAGCCGTTGGATCAGTTATAGGTGCGCCAGAAGCGTCTACGTATGTAAAAGTCTCATTAGCTGAGTTTGTACTTAATTCACTCTGTGACTGTGTTAAGTTTAAAGTCGTAACACCATTTGTATCATCATCACACTGACGTAAGGTTACTGGTGTGGTAAGCACCGGAAGGGCGTTTACTCTTAGATTGACAGGTGTTATTGAGAAACAACCAGTAAATGCAGTGTTTTCAACTCTAGCAAAAATAGTGTCGTTATTAGGGCTGGATGTATTTGTATAAGCTGCAGGAAGTGAGTTTGTATTACTGGATGCCTCTGTCCCATTAACATGATAACTCACTTCAAATTGTACAGGGTCAAGTCCATTTAGAACTTGGCTGTCTAATGTTGAGAGATTGAACGTTGCCACCCCATTAGTATCATCTCCATCTATATTATCATCACAAATCTCATAGGTAGCTGGCATTGTTGCAACAGGTAATGCAACAACCTCAATGTTAAATGAAGTCGTACTTGCACAAGCAGGCAAGCCATTGTTTTCTACACGAACAAAAATCTCATCACTTACAGAATTATATGATGAAGTGCCTGTTAAAGCTCCTGTACCTGTATCTGCGTCTGATTGACTTAAGTGAAAGGTTATTGAAAAATCTGTGGCATTCTGTCCATTTAAAATATCAGAATTCTGAGTATCTAAATTAAAATTTGCAAAACCATCTGCATCTGTATCACACTCAAAAATATCATTTGGTGCTGTTGCTACTGGAACTGTAAAAAATGTAACGACAACCTCGTCTGTTCCTGTATCACCAGCAGTATCTGTAATAGTAACTTGATATTCACCACTAGCAGTTACATCAAGCATCGCTGTGGTAACTTGAGCTCCACCACCATCTAAAACAGGCATAAAACCTGCTCCAGTATCGACAGCCCATGCATAACTCGCTGCTTCGGTACTTGTGGCATCTAGTGTAACAGTCGTTCCCTCACAAGCATCTTGATCTGCTCCTAATGACGCGTTGACAATAGAACAATCTGTACTCCCAGCCCCCGTCGTAGCTGGATCATTGGTTTGCTCTATAAAAATTTCAGCTTGCTGACCAGAAAAATTAGTCACCATAAAAACATAGATGTCCCCCTCTTGTGCATTAGAGATACTTGGAGTCTCTACAGCTGCTCCTGAAAAACTACAATCCTCGATATTTGCACCAGTTAATTGATCAAAAACATCTGTATCAGGAAAGGGTCCCCAAATAATAAAGTCTACATCAAGACCAGTTCCTATGGGTGTTCCGTCATCATCTATTGATGTATTCTGAGTTATTTGAAAATCTAAATCGCCGTCTTGACCTATCTGCAAAAAATACCAAGTAGGAAAAGGCTGACTACCTAAACAACCATAATTAGGTCCAGGTTGAGCATCTGTTGTACAAGACGAATCTGTGCTACCTGTAAAACAAGCATCAAAAGGCGTTGAAAAAACTGGATCATTCGTACAAAAAGGAACTGCTTCCTGAAATGTCGAACCTCCTGCCGATGTCTGGGCAAAAAGCGACGTATTTATAAAAGAAAAAGCTATTAGAATTAAAGCTACACGTAGGATTCTCATTATGGGATTATTTAAGAAGCGAAAAATAGCGTTTTTTTGCTAAAATCTCGTTAAAGAAGCCTCGATTTGTTAAGAACTATTAACAATAAAATCCCCCACTAGCAATGCCTGCAGTAGCTAAATAATCAGATTAAATTATGACAAACATGCACCACAGAGGGTAACCACTTGCATAGCTTCTTTTACATCATGAACTCTCAATATATGAGCGCCTTTATTAATGGCGATTGTATTTAATATTGTGGTCCCATTAAGTGCCTTATCTGGTGATGTCTCAAGAGTCTTATAGATCATAGATTTGCGGGAAACTCCTGCAAGAATAGGGAGGCCTAACTGTTTGAAGATTGCCAACTTATTAAGTAACTCAAAACTCTGACTTGATGTTTTTGCAAAACCAAATCCTGGATCTACAATAACATCATTTATTTTATGTGCTCTTGCGAGAGCAACTCGCTTACTAAAATAATGCAATACTTCCTTGGAAACATCATCATACACCGCAAGTTCCTTCATAGTCTGAGGAGTACCTCGCATATGCATCATTATATAAGGAACACCCAGCTCCCCTACTGTAGGCATCATTTCATCATCTAACTGCCCAGCACTGATATCATTAATTAATGCTGCTCCCGCTGCTATGGCTTTTTTTGCTACGCTTGCCCGAAAGGTGTCTACAGAGATTATAATCTCAGGAAATGATGTAACCAGTTGTTCTATCACTGGAATCAATCTTAACTCCTCCTCCTCTACCGAAATATTAATAGCTCCTGGTCGAGAACTGTAAGCTCCTACGTCAATAAATGTGGCGCCATCATCAAGCATTGTTCTTACTTGGTCAATAGCAGCTTCCATATCTTTATACCTACCACCATCATAAAAACTATCTGGAGTAAGGTTTAGTATTCCCATCACCTTAGGCTTTGAGAGATCTATTAGCTTTCCTTTACAGTTTATTTTCATGGATGATTATTTATAAATACTTGGTTTTTATTCATTGATAGTTTTACTTCTTTAGCAGCTACTTTTAATCACACACCATCCCTACTCCATAGCCCCGATTGTAGTGAAAATCCCACAGCTGGCTGGTGCAACCGCCGCGAGGAATTGCAACAGAAAGCGGGATACTGCTTCAAAAATACATCATAAACGCTGTGCTTCAAAAGGATAATAGTGAGCATTATTTTCTAAGGCGCAACTCATTTCTTATATTGAAGATTTTAACCGAAATTTACCAAAAATCAAACAACACAGTATGCCCGACACTTCTGCCCAATATGATGCGGTAATCACACAATGTAGAGACCTTTTTATTAAAAAAATGAATGACTATGGGAGTGCATGGCGCATATTGAGGCTTCCTTCTCTCACCGATCAAATTTTTATAAAAGCACAGCGCATACGCGGTTTACAGCAAAACGATGTGCAAAAAGTGGATGAAGGGCAGCAATCTGAATTTATAGGGATCATAAATTACTGTGCAATGGCGCTGGTGAATCTTGAGCGCGGCGTGGTAGAACAACCAGACATGCAACTTGAGGAGGCCACTCGTGCCTACGATAAGAAAATAAAACTCACAAAACAGTTAATGATGGATAAAAATCACGACTATGGTGAGGCATGGCGTGATATGCGAGTGAGCAGCCTTACAGATTTGATTCTCCAGAAATTATTACGTGTGAAGCAAATAGAAGATAACAAGGGAAAAACGCTAGTTTCTGAAGGTATTGATGCAAACTACCAAGACATGATTAATTATGCTGTTTTTGCAATGATTCACTTAGGTGAAGCATAAGAATTAGTATTTATGAATAAAAGTTACGCTTTCGCGAAAACGTGACTATCACACCTCCAGTGCTGCTGGTTTATATATGAAACTACTTACACACATAGCTCGCTTTATTGTAGGAGCACTTTTCATCTTTAGCGGATTTATAAAGCTTAACGACCCTCTAGGGTTTTCTTATAAGCTTCAAGAATATTTTAGCGCTGAAGTTTTAGGTCTTGAATTCTTATCACCTTACGCCCTACTTATTGCCATCATACTTGTGGTAATTGAAGTGTTATTAGGAATTGCCTTGCTCGTAGGTTACCGTAAAAAAATCACCCTGTGGCTACTGTTTGCAATGATTGCGTTTTTTACATTTCTCACCTTCTACTCGGCTTATTTTAATAAGGTAACAGATTGTGGATGTTTTGGTGATGCTATTCCGTTAGTGCCTTGGGAGTCTTTTGCAAAGGATGTGATTTTGCTAGTGCTTATCCTTTTCTTGATGTTTAATCAGAAATATATCCTGCCTCTTTTTGGGAAACTCATTAACACCTCTATTGTCTTTGTATCATTTTTAGCATGTATGTTCTTTGGTATGCACGTACTCGAGCACCTACCATGGTTAGATTTTAGAGCTTACAAAGTAGGCTCAAACATAGCCGAAGGAATGAAAATTCCAGAAGGCGCACCAGAAGCTACGTTTGAGTACCAATGGAAATTTAATATTGATGGCAAGGAAGAAGTTATTACCACAGAAGGTGGCTATCCGCAGGTAGACGGAGAGTTTATCTCATACGAGGTGGTACAGACAACCGAAGGTTATGAGCCACCAGTACACGATTTTACAATAGAGCGCGGAGAAGAAAACTATACTACAGAATTTCTAGAGAAAGAAAATCTCGTTGTAATTGTTGCTTATAACTTAACTAATACGGAGCGAGAAGGTTACTATAATATTAGAACAATTGCAGAAGATGCTATTAGAAAAGGATATAACGTCATAGGTCTAAGCTCCTCGTCACAAGATGTAACAGATGAGTTTGTGCAAGACTTTAAACTTCCTTTTAAATTCTACTTTACAGATGAAACGGTTTTAAAAACTATTGTACGTGCAAATCCTGGGATTGTGAGTCTTCATAAAGGAACTATTTTACAAAAGCTTCACTATAATGACGCGAAAGACTTGCGCTTACAAACCCTAGAAAACAGTAAACCAAACCTTGATTTTACTCTCAAATATGAGCTAGATAGTATCGCTATTCTCGATCAAAAGTACAGACGGATGATGTACTTGCAAGACGGGGAAGAAAAGAATGCCGAAGCTAAAAAGCTAGGCGTAGCTCCAGAGGAATTTCAAAATTTTATCTGGAAGCAACAAGAATTGCTAGATAGTATTAATCTTGAGCGTATTGAATATACTATAAAAACGAAAGGATATCCTGGCAAAAGCATGGTGGGCGAACCTACAAATACTGCTGCTTGGTATGTAATCCAGCATAATCCCGATAAAATCCCAACCTACATAGATACCATCAAAAAAGCTGGAAAAGATGGAGAATTACCATACAGACTTGTTGCTATGATGGAAGACCGCTTACTTATGAGTAATGGTAAACCTCAAATTTACGGTACCCAAGGAGCAACATATCCAAACATGGCCGATTTTATATGGCCTATAGCAAATCCACAAGATGTAAATGAAAGACGTGCTGCAGCTGGGTTTCCTCAAACTATTGAGCAATATGGAAAAGATCTCTTTGGGCAAGACTTTGAATACAAAGAAATAACTCTGGACGAAGCGCTTGCTGCAAAACAGCAAATGCTCAAAGGTAATGCTGCATCAAATTGATTAAATACCTATTATATAAATTAGGTTATGCGCTGCTCACATTGTGGGGAGTAGTAACTGTTATTTTTTTCTTATTTACGGTATTGCCTGGAGATCCTGCTCGTATGATGCTAGATCAAAATGAAGATCCAGAACAGCTAGCAAAAGTGCGTGCAAAATATGGATTTGACAAACCCATAAGTACGCAGTACGCGTACTACTTAAACGACCTTTCTTTGCTCTCTCTGCACGCTAATGATGAGCAAAACTATACCTCTCTTGCTTCTGGTAAGTACAGCGCAACTCCATTATTAGGTATAGAAAATACGACACTAGCTATAAAATACCCATACCTAAGAGAGAGTTTTCAAAAGACAGGTAAACCTGTCACACAAGTAATTGCCGAAACGTTACCCAACACGATTGTTCTTGCTGTAAGCGCTATTGTTATTGCCATATGTATTGGCGTTTTTTTAGGTATTATTTCTGCTCAAATGCGGGACACTTGGGTTGACAAAACAATACAGATTGTAAGTACACTAGGAATGAGTGTTCCTAGTTTTTTTAGTGCTATTCTTTTTGCTTGGCTCTTTGGTTATGTCCTTCATAAATACACCAATCTCAATATGACAGGTAGCTTGTATGAGATGGATGATTTTGGTGAGCATGTGCACATCCAGTGGAAAAATTTGATTTTACCAGCACTAGTTTTAGGTATACGTCCGCTTGCCGTTGTGATTCAATTAATGCGTAATTCGCTCCTAGAGGTTTATAATCAAGAATATATAAGAACTGCAAAAGCTAAGGGGCTCACCACTTACCAGATTATAAAAAATCACGCACTTAAAAATGCATTAAATCCTGTAGTCACCGCAGTGTCTGGATGGTTTGCTTCTATGCTCGCAGGCGCCGTGTTTGTGGAATATATTTTCGGGTGGAATGGCTTAGGTAAAGAAATAGTAGATGCGCTCAACACACTGGATTTACCTATTATCATGGGTGCCGTGCTTATTATCGCTACCCTATTTGTAATCATTAATATTCTTGTAGATTTTATCTACGGCTGGCTAGATCCAAAAATTAGGCTGCGCTAGGTCGCAAAGTTTTTACGAAAACGTAATCGTGAAAACTGGGTTAAATCAAGAGCAAACCTCTCTTACTCTTAGTATATTTGGTTTTAAAGGAATTCGCTTTCGCGAAAGCGAAACACAATAAAGTAAAACACATACGCCTTTTCAAAACCATATGTAATGCTACACTGGTTTATATAACTGGTGCTTCTGAAATTAACTACTAACGAGATCTCTTTGTATGAAGAGATAAAAAAGAACTATAATGAGAAAAAATATCGTCGCTGGAAACTGGAAAATGAATAATGACCTAGGTGCTACAGCAACCTTAATAACAGCACTTAAACAAAAGAAGAACGAGGGAAATGCAGAGGTTATTATCGCTCCTACATTTGTAAACCTTTACAGTGCTTTTGATAGTCTTTCTGACTCTAATATCACTGTTGCTGCGCAAAACATGCATCAAGCAGAAAGTGGTGCTTTTACGGGAGAGATTTCGGCAGGTATGCTTAAAGGAATAGGTGTAGACACTGTGATTTTAGGACATAGTGAACGTCGTGCTTATTTTCACGAAAGTGATGAGCTACTTGCTCAAAAAGTAGATAGCGCTCTTAAAAACGATATGAGAATTATATTCTGTTTTGGTGAAGAACTAGAAGACCGTAAGGCTGGAAAAGAAGAAAATGTGGTGGGTAGCCAACTCAAAAATGCATTATTTCACTTAGATGCTAGCGCATGGTCAAATATTGTTCTTGCTTATGAGCCTGTATGGGCAATAGGAACTGGAGAAACAGCATCACCAGAGCAAGCACAAGACATGCATGCCTTTATAAGAAAAACTGTTGCTGAAAAATATAACAATGAAGTAGCAGAGAATGTATCAATCCTTTATGGAGGATCTGTAAAGCCTGCTAATGCTAAAGAAATTTTTGAGAAACCAGATGTAGATGGTGGACTCATAGGTGGAGCTGCACTTAAAGCAGATGACTTTTTTGATATTGTAAATGCGTTTGCATAGTCTCAAATAATTTTAGAATTGACAATGCGCTTCCATCTCTGGAAGCGCATTTTATTTTATATCAATTGGTATTAGTACATTAGAGCTTAATCTTTTATCACATGAAATTCTTTTTTACACCGCTAGTCCTACTCCTCACCTTGTGTAGTTGCACCTCACAACAAGCAGTTACCACAAGCACTCAAGAAGATGGTACACTTGTTCTGCTTAACAACACACAAGAAGTTGACGCCATTTATATTACAAAAAATGGCAATATGGGAATAGGCAAAAAAGAACCTACAGATAAGCTTGAAGTAAATGGCCAGATACACGCTAAGTCTATAAAGGTGGATATAAAGGAATGGGCAGATACCGTTTTTGAAGATGGCTATGATTTATCACGCTTACGCGAAATTGAAACCTACATTCAACAAAATGGGCATTTACCTGAAATTCCGTCTGCCGCAGAAGTTGAACAAAACGGTATTGAACTGGGCGCAATGAATGCACTACTTCTAAAAAAAATTGAGGAGCTCACCTTATACCTCATTGAGAAAGAAAAACAAATTGACCAACTAACTAAAGACGTACAGGCTCTCAAAGAAACTATCGCTCCATCTGACACCAAGAATAATGGCTAAACTCATTATCTTATCTCTCCTATTCTATTCTTGCCTGCTTCAAGCGCAAGAAGATCGCTTTTACATACGCACAACATCTGAAAAAGTGGAGGTACCTATAAGTACAAAGGACTCCATTGTTACCTACTTAGGTAATGATGCAAGACTTAAAGAATTATTTGCTGAGCATCAGGTTAAAACATTTAGAAAGGAATTTAAGTACGCGCAGCGAGACAAACTAAAACGCACGTACTTTGTTATTGCAGAGAGTAAAACTTTTAAAGAGGGGTTATTGAATCTAGCTCCAGATCTTTTTGAGTTTGCCGAGAGTATCTCAAATGAATCACTACAAATTTATGAACCTAATGATTACGGCGTTACAAGTACTACTGGCAAAAACCTAGGCACACAAGCTGTTTTAGACTATTATGATTTCCTTGGTGTACCCCAAGCTTGGTATTACACCACTGGTTCTCCAGAAGTAATTATTGGAATATCTGATGGATATGTAGACCCAGAAGATCCAGAATTCAAAGGTAAAACTACCGTTTATAAAAAAAGCAGTCTTTCCAAAGGTCATGGATTTACAATCGCTGCCATCGCTGCAGCTCGTGGTGATAATGGATATGGCGCAGCAGGAGTTTGCTATGACTGTAACATATACACAACCACTTATGGTAACTTTAAAGAGCTAGATCAACTACTAGAACTATCCAGAGCAGGCGCAAAAGTTATTAATTGCAGCTGGGGATCACGCACCTATTATGAAACCGCACAAGAAGCAATTAATGAGATGCGCGACCTTGGTACCGTCATTGTTTCTGTACCACATAATGCGGCATATAGTGTTACAAACGGAGAACAATTGAGATATCCAGGCGCTTATGAGCATGTGATATCTGTAGGGAGTGTGCAGCATAAAAATGATGAAATCTCAGATGAACTTCTCATTGAAGAGAAGAACGGAAAATACTATGCAGAGAAGCAGCAATATCACTTATCGCGTACCGGCGGCTTTAAAGATAATGATCCGCAAAATGAATATACGCTATACCTCAGTTCTACAAATAATCTAGATAGCTCTGTGGATATTGTCGCACCGGGAAATGATATTTTTCAATACTACAATTATAAGGATAATGGAAAAATAGTCCATAATCCGTATCAAGCAACATCTCCTGCCGCACCACTTGTCACTGGGACTATAGGACTTATGTTTTCACTCAACCCTTCATTATCTGTAGATGAAGTAAATAGCATTATAAAATTAAGCGCGACTAATATTGACCATATAAAAGCAAACGCACCACTTAAAGGATTGTGGGGAGCGGGATCTTTACACACAGGGAGAGCTGTAAAAATGACATATGATATGCTTCAAACTAATGCATATATGATGATTGAAAATCAGCGATTTGTTCGGTGGAACTTTAAAATCAATGCCGCGTATAAAATCATGATTAAGAATCAGCAATTTATAGAGGACGCTAGAGTAGATTTTACTGCAAAAGATGAGATTCTCATCAATGCAGAAACCGTACTTTTGCCTGGAGAAAACGGATCTATAAAACTTACTATTGATCCTAACGCATCTTATAACTTAGAAACTATAAAAGAATGACACCCATTTACTTAGGATACACCTTTACCATTGAGCCACGTGACCCTGCTACAGAAATTATCATTGCAGAGCTAGGCTACGCTGGTTTTGAAAGCTTTACAGAAACTACAAGTGGTGTGATTGCATATATCCAGAAAGAAGAAGCATTTCCTAGTGGTGAAGTCGATTTTGCTGCGCTACTTTCTGATATTCAAATTTTAAACTCAGATGAGTTTAACATCATCTATACGGCCGAAGAAATTGAGCAAGTAAACTGGAATGAGGAATGGGAGAAAAACTTTGAACCTATTGAGGTAGACGGAAAATGTGCCGTACGCGCACCTTTTCACGAGAAAACTGATGTTGAGTTTGATATTGTGATTGAGCCAAAAATGTCATTTGGCACGGGTCACCATGAGACTACACACATGATGATCAAGCACTTACTCAAACTTAATGTTGCTAGCAGAAAAACACTTGACATGGGCTGTGGTACTGGCGTACTCGCTATCCTAGCCGAAATGAGAGGTGCACAACCTATAGATGCGATAGACATTGATAACTGGTGTTACCTTAATACTATTGAAAATGTAGAACGCAACAACTGTAAGCACATTACTACTTATGAAGGTGAGGCTTCCTTGCTATCTGATAAAAATTACGAATTCATTATCGCAAACATAAACCGCAACATTCTTTTACAAGATATCGGCGTGTATGCGAGTTGCCTTTCTGAGGATGGCATACTCTTATTAAGCGGCTTCTATACAGAAGACATTCCTTTAATTTCAGAAAAGTGCAATGAGCATGGACTTTACTTTGTAAGTAATTATGAACGCAATAATTGGGTGGCTTGTAAGTTTGAAAAAAGAGGATGATTTCAAATTATTGATGATAAATAATTGTTAGAATTATGCTTTCGCGAAAGCGTAATCTCTAAAATTTGTAAATTTGCATCATTAATCTCAACGCTATGAGTAATCAAGAAAAATATCAAGAAGACGTAGATGTACTAACAGAAGAAACTCCATCACACGAGATTATTCTGTATAATGATGAAGTAAATACTTTTGACCATGTGATAAATACGCTTATTTATGCATGTGATCATGAGGAGAATCAAGCACATCAATGTGCGTTACTAGTGCATTACAAAGGAAAATGCTCTGTAAAGTCTGGTGAGTATAAAGATCTAGAGCCTCGATGCTCAAAACTTTTACAAGCAGGACTAAGTGCAGAAATTGTATAAAATCCAATACTTATAATTAATCACAATAACTATTGCGCTCTCGTGGCGCATTTGTTATTTTTGCGAGGCAAATTAAGCATCTTAAACGAAGATTATGAATCTACACGAATATCAAGGAAAAGAGATATTAAATAGTTTTGGCGTACGTATCCAGCGCGGTTATGTAGCACAGACTCCGGATGAGGCTGTTGCAGCTGCCGAAAGACTTACTGAGGAAACTGGTACTGGATGGCACGTTATTAAAGCGCAAGTTCACGCAGGTGGTCGTGGTAAAGGTGGTGGTGTAAAGCTAGCAAAGAGCCTAGATGAAGTAAGATCTATTGCAGATCAGATCATCGGGATGGATCTTGTTACTCCACAAACAAGTGCAGAAGGTAAAAGAGTTCACCAAGTGCTAGTTGCAGAAGATGTATACTACCCAGGTGACAGCGAGCCAGAAGAATATTATATGTCTGTACTACTTAACCGTGGTACTGGTCGCAATATGATTATGTATTCTACAGAAGGTGGAATGGATATTGAAACAGTAGCAGAGGAAACTCCGCACCTTATTTTTCATGAAGAAATTGATCCTGCAACAGGATTACTTCCTTTCCAAGCACGTAAAATTGCATTTAACTTAGGATTAAGTGGTGCTGCTTTTAAAGACATGACAAAATTTGTTGCTGCTCTTTATAAAGCATATACAGATTCTGATAGTTCACTTTTTGAAATCAACCCTGTTCTTAAAACAAGTGATGATAAAATTATGGCAGTAGATGCAAAGGTATCACTAGATGATAACGCATTATACCGTCGTAAGGAATATGCAGCAATGCGTGACAAGCGTGAAGAAAACCAAGTAGAGGTTGAAGCTGGTGAGAAAGGACTTAACTATGTAGATCTAGACGGAAACGTAGGATGTATGGTAAACGGTGCTGGACTTGCAATGGCAACTATGGACCTTATCAAGCAATCTGGTGGTGAGCCTGCAAACTTCCTTGATGTAGGAGGTACTGCAGATGCTGAGCGTGTAGAAGCTGCTTTCCAATTAATACTTAAGGATCCAGCTGTAAAGGCAATCTTAGTAAACATTTTTGGAGGTATTGTACGTTGTGACCGTGTGGCACAAGGTATTATTGATGCATACAAAAACATGGGAACTATCAACGTGCCTATCATTGTACGTTTACAAGGAACTAACGCAGATATCGCAAAGAAATTAATAGATGATTCTGGACTTGATGTTCAATCTGCTATTGAATTCCAAGAAGCTGCAGACAAAGTACAGGCTGTACTAGCTTAATACTTTTTAATACATAGATGCTACTTGTAGCATCCTTTAAATCCCACTTTCTTTAAAGTGGGATTTTTTTGTTTTACAAATGTCATTAGGTATTATAATCTATAGCTAGACATCTACCAAATAGGTCATTTTCTTAACATTGACTACTCCATACTTTCTTTAAGGATTCCAAAGCTATTATAATAAAATATCACTCCATATTTCACGTAATGCTTACTGTTGTTATCAATACATTATGAAATTGATAATCACGCTTTCGCGAAAGCGTTACCAGAACAAACCCCCTACGTTAACAACTCATAACCAGCATTAAACAACAGTTAAGCTTGACTAACTCCCATAGAAAAACGAGAAATAAGTCGTCTATTTGTACTGTAATAATTCATCAAAAACCTCGAATACATCGAGACAAAAAAGAAAATTATGAAAGCATTAAACGTATTATTGGTAGCCGCTTTACTTGCAGTAAACACTGCCTTTGCAACAGGAACAGAACCAACATCAGACAACAAAGAAAAAACAGTTACAGAGCAAGTAGCTGTACTTTTAAACAAGCCAGAATTTGAAGTTACTAAGGAGCTTGTTGCTCAAGTAACATTAATGGTAAACAACAAACATGAAGTTGTTGTATTAAGCGTAGATACTGACGAAGAGTATGTAGCAGATTTTATTAAGGCTCGTCTTAACTATGAAAAGCTAAGCACAAGAACCATAGGAGAGCAATTTACATTACCAGTACGCATCGTCCCAGGAGCTTAAGAAGCTTCACCTAATTTTGTAAAGCTGAGCGTTGCTCGGCTTTTTTTATGCCCTGTATTGATTGTGAGATTTTTATACCTCCACTATCTTTACAAGGTATGAAAAATCTTATCCTTTTAATTTTTCTGTGTTTCTCTACCCTAGGGTTTGGACAGAATAAATTCATTAGCCTATCTGATGACGCAACTATTAATCTAATCACCATAGGTCCTGGAGCTGTACTCAATGACGCTTTTGGGCACAATGCCATTCACGTACGTGATTATAAAAAAGGGTTAGATATCGTATTTAACTACGGCAAGTTCAACTTTAAAACTCCTAACTTCTATCTCAAGTTTGCAAGAGGAAAATTACTATATGAGGTCGGTGTAGATAAGTATGACGACTTTGAATATAGCTATAAGCTCCAGCAACGATGGATTGAGTCTCAAGAACTAGAGCTCACTCAAGGTCAAAAACAAGATGTCTTTGAATTTTTGGTGAATAATGCCAAAGAAGAAAACAAATATTACAAATATGATTTCTTCTACGATAATTGCTCTACGAGACCATTTGAGATCATTAAGAATGAAGCTAATGTGACAATGAGCTATGATCACCAGGAAGCTGGCATGACACACCGCGATCTCATACATGAATACGTGTCGTGGAATACTTGGGGAAGTATGGGGATTGATATCGCACTGGGGTCTGTAATTGATAGAATTGCCACTCCAGAAGAGTACTTGTTTTTACCACATGAGCTTATGTATGCTTTTCAAGAAGCTACGATAAATACACCTTTAGGAACACTACCACTCGTAAAAGAAGCCAAAACCGTATTCTCACCGCAAATCAAACATCGCTATAGTACTAATTTCTTACTAAGTCCATTGTTTATACTTGGAATTCTAGCAGGGCTTATCATCTACAAAACCTACAAAGATCATAAGAATGAAAATCCTCTAGGCTGGCTAGACACGAGTATTTTACTAATCACAGGGCTTATAGGAGTTGTAGTCTTTTTATTATGGTTTGGCACAGATCATAATGCTACGGCGTGGAATTATAATTTACTATGGGCCTTCCCATTTCATATACTGGCATCATTTGCAGTAAAAAAAGTACAACCGCCACAATGGGTATATCCTTATATGAAGTTGGCTGTAATTATGATGTCGCTTCTATTCTTTCACTGGATTATAGGAGTCCAGCGATTTGCATTATCTCTTTTACCGCTCCTTATGGCAATTACGATACGCTATGTATTTATACTTAGAAGAATTAAAGCCACAAGAACAAATGGTAATGAGGAGTAGTATTACTGTCCTCTGAAGTTGATGACCGTACTTATCGTTTTAAGTACTATACTCAAATCCATAAAGAGGTTGCGATGTTTGATATAATATAAGTCATACTGTAGCTTTTCTAGCGATCCTTCTTCGGAGCTGGCATAGCCACCCATAACTTGCGCCCACCCTGTAAGTCCTGGCTTTATGATATGTCGTGTCTCATAAAAAGGTATCTCTTTAGAGAGTTCCTTTACAAATATTGGGCGTTCCGGTCGTGGACCTATCACACTCATTTCCCCTAGAAAGACATTAATAAACTGCGGGATTTCATCTAGTCTACTCTTCCTTAAAAATTTACCAAATGAAGTAATACGCGTGTCATTTTTAGTAGACCATGCAGCACCATCTTTCTCTGCATTAACAATCATGGTGCGCAGCTTTATAATCTTGAATGTATTACCACCTTGGCCTATGCGTATTTGTGTATAAAATAGCGGACCTCGATTACCAATAAGATTACCCATAAAGACTATAGGTAGTAATACAATAAATGATAAAATCCCCAAGACAGACATGACCACATCAAAAATGCGATGAATGAGTTTATAGAATTTGTTTTGATTACTACGACTAAATGGAAAGTAACGGTAAAAATCTTTATCTACGTATTCCACAGGAACACGCTGCGTGATATCCTCATAAACCTGCATATACTCTCGTATGGGAAATCCTAATTTCAAGAGTGTTATAAGCTGATTATAGAGCTCAAGTGAAACGCCATCCTCATATGTACTTGCAACAATAATCTCTGAAATACCATTTTCTGAAATGGTTTCTTGGAGATCTTTAATAGGAAATCGTTTTGCCTCTGTTGAGATTACATCTGCAATAGACATAGGCTCTGTATTGATATAACCAGCTATTTTGTAATTAGGATCTGCTCCTTCTAGATTCTTAATAATCTTATGAATATTAAAGGAATCTCCTACTACGATTGCTTTTCTATAAAATCTTGGTGCGGAAATTATAGACACGTACAACCACCTCCACAAAGAAATACCTATAATCATTGCCAAGAAAAAGTACACTATCTGTAGTCTATTTTCTGGAAGAATGGGAGTATAAAAAGGAGTTAGCAAGTAGAATAACACAGTAACTGCTACGGTAAGAATCACATTCTTAAGCATGGTTTGAAACTTCACCGTCTTAGGTAAGAAATAAAGTTCAAACACCGTCCCAAAGATGGACAGATACCCCACAAGCACTATGATTGCCGTTGCGTTTTCCTTTCTGATTTTTACATAATCAAATTCTAAGAATAATTCTGTGAGATAGAGTGCTCCCAGAACAGATAAGATATCAAATATGCGCAGTAATACTTTACGCTCTGAGACATCAAAATGGATACTAGGTAAGAGGGACATTCGAGGTTGGTTGAGTACCGTAAATATATCACAAATTTAGCAGAGCACTTTATGCCATTGCTCTTTTACTACGCTCCAATCAAAGGATTCTACTTTTTGACGAGCATTCAACACTATTTCCTTTGTGCTAGCTGTGTTTTCAAGCAACTTACTTATCTTTTCTGAGAAAGCAGAAACATTCTCTGGAGCTGATAATAGACCATCTACGGTGTCATGAATAAGATATGGCATTCCACCTACATTTGTAGATACTACCGGTAATCCTAATGCCATTGCCTCTATCACACTCACAGGAGTATTATCAAAATTTGTGGTACTTATAAAAACATCATGGTCTTGCGCTAGAGACGTCCAATCCTCCTTGGATAATCTACCCGTAAAATGTACAGGGAGATTATGCTTCCTTACATAGGCCTCGCAAAGGGCTAAACTCCCATCCTTATCTGGCCCAACCATCGTTAGTGTAGCTTCAGGATACTGTTGATGTAATTTTTCAAGCACTTGAATCGCCATCAACGGATTATAAATTTCGGCAAATGATCTTACCCATAATAAGTTGAGTTTAAATACTGTTCGCTCTTTAAATGGGTACTTCTCTAATTCAATGGTGTTAGGAATGTAAGTGATATTTGAGAATTCCGCTTTCGCGAAAGCGTTATATAAATAGCCACTAGGAGCAACATTAATCTGTGCACTCCCAAAAAGCTGTTTGCAAATTTTTGCGTTGTTCTTGAGCCTATGTGGCAAATTACCACCGTGTAAAATTGGAATATATGGAATACTGAACGTTCTACATAAACTACCAATGATTACAGCATACCAAAAGTTGGATGTGCTATATGTATCTATGAGAACAAAGCTAATATTATTGCGAGAACGTAATAATGCACGCATCATACCGAACATGCGAAGTAACTTATCTGATATTGTTGACGTTACCTCAACATCATACCCTTCCTGCTTCAGCAATAAACTAAGCGTCTCAATAGTAGTAACCGTCTTCCCTTTACTGGATAACGCGTTGCCTACGTATAGGAGTCTTTTTCTTTTCATGAACAACGTTTAAAAGGGCAAGAGCATATATAAAAGCTGGCGCTGCAATACGCATTGATGAGTGGTTTATGGTCATAAACCAAAATCCTAGGGCCGAATAAAATAAGTAATTGCGTCTATTTTTAGAGCGATACACTAAAGGGTAAATAATAAGAATCCCTAGAATAATTAATCCTAAAATACCATGTTCAGATAATAATCTACTGACTTCGTTATGAGAAGCGGCAGATACACCTGTAGCAGCCTCTCTCAATTCTTTGGTCTTTCCTACACCGACTCCAGTAAGTGGATTCTCATAAAATGCAGAAAGTTCGGTTTCAAGTAATTCTCCACGCCCGGTGGTAATATCACTTTTCAATCTACCCGCTGCATCCCTATTACTATAACGCTTATCTATTAATCCTCTAGTTTGAAATGAACTATATGCAGCTGTAACTGCAAAAACACCTCCTAAAAGTATTAAATAAGTCATCATTCTCCTACGAGCAACACCTTTAGAACCACTAAAATATATTACTAAAAAAATAGCACTTACTGTGATTGCTGTAATCACTCCACCCCTTGAAAAGGTAATAATTCCTTTATATAATAAATATCCCGTAATTCCCAAATGAATAAAAAGAAGTAATTTATTTTTACTATGTACCACTAACTGTACCAATGCTGCAAACATTCCAAGGCCTAAAACTGTGGACACTTGGTTGGGTCCAAAGCCACCTGATGCTGCAAAGTTTGCTCCAGTACTGCTAAGGGTCTCACGTAAATCAGGTGTTCCCATTGTAATATAAACTGCCATACTAATTATTGGAAATAAAATCCACTTTATTAAATCTGAAAGTTGTCTATAAGTCAACTTACGATCAATACAATATAAGGATGAAAGACCTAAGCATATAGGTCCACTAAGATTAAAGAAAATAGAATTTCTAATATTTGACCCTAAGCTATAGTTCATAGTGGCAACTAAGATACTAGGAAATAACAGAAAAATATATAACCAATAAATTCCAGATTTACGACTAGTACCACTTAAGAAAAGCCCTATTAACATAAAAGCTATTACCGAATATTTACCTGCTTCGTACACAGGAACAGCCTGGTTCATTCTAAAGAAAACCTCAGCACCCGCCATATAGGCTGCTCCCATAAGAGCCTCATTATTCTTATTTCCAGTTCTAAATATTTGCACTAAAAAATAGAGAATGCTACCTGCAAAATAAACGAGTGCAAGCGACCTTACGAGATACACTAAAACTCCTATGATGATGTGAATCACCATAAAAGTTAAGTATCTAGATTGTTTGGATATATTCACAGCTCTAAGATATCAATCCTTTATAGATAGGCAACACCTTGTCCATAAAAGCCTTCTTACTATAATTTTTTAGTACGCTTTCGCGAAAGCGTAATCCAATCTGATCTCTTTCTTTTTGATCACAATGAAACAATTTTACTAGCTCCTTGCTTAGTTCTTCTCTTACATTATTAATCACTATACCGTTATTCCCTACAACCGCAGCACATTGTCCAACATTTGTAACTATAACAGGTAAACTACTGTTTCCATACTCTAACAACGAAACAGGTAAGCCTTCTGAAATAGATGCAAGTACACCTACGGTGCTTTGTTCTAAAATGTGCGCTATATCATTACAACTACCATAGAGATATACCTTACTTGTATGTTCATGCTCTCTAATAGCAGTGGTTATTTGCTCATAATAATCATCTTCAAAAGACTTTCCTACGAGATGTAACGTCCACTCTGGAAAATTGTCTTGTGTTTTTGAAAAAGCTTTAATGAGCTCTATATGATTTTTTTGTGGTCGTAAGTTTGCTAAGCAAATTACACGTTTACCTTCGACTCCTTTTAGGGTAGTAACTTTAAGTGTATCTCCAGAAAGTGATGCAAAGTTCTCTAAAAAATAAGTTTGCTTGACACATAATACTTCCCTAGACCATGTTGTAAGCTTCTCATTAACCGCTATTGTCACATCAATATATCTAGCAAGAATTTTGAGGAGTTTGCTATCACGTTTTTCCAACGCATCACTCATCCCATAGTGATCATGCCAAACAATCTTTATGCTACGCTTATTGATTTTGGCTAGTACTGCTAGCATTAGCGATGTAGAATGCGCGTGGATAATGGTAATCTGTTGCTTTTTTAACCATTTAAAAAATCGGCGAAAGGCGACTAGATCTAGCTTACCCTTCTTTCCAAGCATTAAGAAACTCACTTGAGAAGATAATTCTCTTTCTAAGGTACCTCCTCGTCGGGTTGCACACAGATAAGAGGTTATTCCCTCTTCATTAACGGCATTAGCTATATTTACAGCCATCCGTTCCGCCCCACCAGCATCCAATGTATCTATGAGTTGGAGCACTTTCATTGCAATAGCTTTTTGATTTCTTGAGCAAAGGTATCCATTGTGTATTGTCTAGACCACTCTGCGCCCTCTTTACTCATTTCTAAAAGAGCTTCTTTGTTAGTTAGTTGTTTTCCTAAATATTCAGCATCTATATGTTCTGGATCATGTATAAGTATCCCTCTCTTATCGTTTCCAATCATCCAAGGCACACATGATACACTCGAGACTATAGGCACTACACCCCAAAACATTGCCTCTGCGACAACCTTAGGCCATCCTTCACTTTTGGAGAGTAATATGAGAAGATCTGCATTTTTGTAGGCTTCTTTTACTACATGCCCAGGTTGGTTTCCTCGTATGACGATTTTATCTAAAATTCCATTTTCTTTTCGATACCACTTAATGTCTTCTACTATTGGACCATCGCCGTACATCTCAAGGGTAATATCTAATCCAGAGCTACGAAAAAAATTAACAAGCTGTACTGTTTCTAAAGGTCTTTTATTTAGTCCCATAGTGCCTACATACATGGCTCTTAGAGGTTGCTTAAAATCTCTATCTATGACGGCCTCCTTTTCATTATTGTAATAACTTGCGGTAAAAAAGGGTTTTATATTTTTAGTTTGGCCCTTACATTCGCCATAAACCAGCACTTTCATATTCCTAGTCAATGCGGTATTAGAAAGTATCCACTTTTGCATTTTATAAGCTAGCGGTTGTTTAGATGCAGGATCCCAATTCCCAGCATACTTAGCCGTTTTTCGCTTTCGCGGAAGCGTAACCTGTATTATACTGGCTAGCAAAGCAAGATTACCTGGACATCTTAGATGAATATGATCTGCTTTGCGCATGGTATTCCATAACACTATGGCTTGATATGGAATGGTTAGAAACGAGATTAATGCTGATAATACTGAATGAAACTCCAGTCTTCGTAATGATTGAACTTCAAAATCTTGTATTTGAAAAGCTTGAGTTAAAAGATTACGATCATATTTAGTCGGACATACAAAAGAAACATCACTAGCATGTTGCATCCATATATCCATTTCCTTCACATAAGGTGCGTACGCTTCTTTTTCCCCTGAATTACTTAAAATAGGTGCATCAGATATGATGAGTAATTTCATAAAATATAGTCTGCAGAATCGTTATCACTTACTTTTATAGCCGGCACACCTACTACCGTAGTTCCCGCAACAACGTCTTTAACTACAAGACTATTTGCTCCTATCACCGCTTTATCTCCTACCTTTAACTTGCCTGCTATTGTGGCATTTGCTCCTATATAAACTTGATTACCTATTACTGGAATACCACGATGATCGCCGCGACCACTTACACCTATGGTTACTCCTTGAGAGATGTTACAATTCTTACCTATGATAGCCTTTGCGTTGATAATGATACCAGAATGATGACCTATGTAAAATCCTTCTCCTATGGTTGCGCTATATGGAATGGTTATCCCTGTTAAGATTTCTATAGCTTTTAATTTGAGAACTCCTATAGCCAATAGTGGCCATTTTAATACTTTAGGCAGCTTAGATGTATAAATCCAATTAAAAAAACGATACTGTAACAATGCCCATAGCCCTTGCTGAGTCAACAACATTATTAAGGCCGACTTCCCGCTATAGTCCGTATATCTTTTGATGTCTTTTGAAAACTTCATTAATTAGGTTTATTAAAAGGCAAACTAAATATACCTACGGTTCTTCCCATTGCTTCTGTGAATGCTTCTTTACGTTCACTCGTAGTAAAGATATTCAGAAATCTAATACCAGTAAGCAATACGGTGATTTGATACCATTTGAGTTTGTTCCTAAATGATGGTTTGGGATGTTTTACTCGCCATACATACCAGCCATTGCGCACGACCATCTTACCGTAAGTGTATTTATTAGGTCTTCCTGCTGCATCGTGATGGTGTTCTAATTGTGCTGCTGTATTCACATACAAATCTCCTATATTAGATAATCGCAATGTAAAATCTGCATCCTCGTAGAGACCATAACCTTCAAAATATTCAGAAAACTTATGTTCTTTTAAAACAGCAAGAGGAAAACTAGAAACACCTCCCATTAACTGTTCTACTTTATAAATCTTACCAGAAGGTGGCAAAAAACTTATAGATCTACCATGACCAAATTCAGGATAAATAGCTGGTTGTGTAGTTTGTGCCAGCCCTAATTTTCTTCTTAGTTTGTAGCGACTGCTCTCCTTTCTCCTATAACCATCGTAATAATAATGGTTTAAATCCTCAACTTTTCCCTGTTCTGTCTTCTCCCAAGAAACTTCGTTTGTAATATAACCACCTACACCTACCGCTTTTGGATATTGAGCATAAGT
This sequence comes from Dokdonia sp. 4H-3-7-5, assembly GCF_000212355.1. Classification (NCBI taxonomy): domain Bacteria; kingdom Pseudomonadati; phylum Bacteroidota; class Flavobacteriia; order Flavobacteriales; family Flavobacteriaceae; genus Dokdonia; species Dokdonia sp. 4H-3-7-5. The sequence continues at coordinate 2,325,343 of NC_015496.1, read as the reverse complement.
AGAAACCAAGTTCTCAAAATAATCTGGATTTAAAATCGTGTCGTCATCAAGAAATGCAACTATATCTATTTCGTCATTGATTCTTGATATTCCATAATTACGTTGCTTCGTAAGCCCGCGACATTCTTGTGGCACTTTATGATAGCTTATAATGTTATTTCTGCTTTCGCGAAAGCGAGATCCCGTATCATCATCTGTAGAACCATCAATAATTAAAATCTCTTCAGGTACTTGAGTTTGCGCCATGACGGACTCCAACAATCTTGTTAAGGGATCTGGTCGCATGTAAGTGCAAATGATAAGGCTTAGTTTACACTGTTGCATCTTGAGCTAATTTTTGTGACCAGTACAGACTTTTACTCCATGCCTTTTTAAAATATTTATAATAAGCAATAGGATTGTTGATTGAGTAGTCTTTATAAAACTTGATAAACAAAGTGACTTTGTATCCTATCAACTGTTTTGGAGTATAATTCTTAGTACGATGATACATGATTTGTGGGGATGGCTTAGGTAAGACAGCATCTTCTTGCCATGGAAAAACATGTGGTTTTCTAAATCCTCCTACAGGAGCCTTTAAATGCAATAATTGAATTTGAGGCGCATATATCACGTCATATCCGGCATTACGTATTTGCATTCCATAATCTACATCTTCACCGTAACCATGCTCAAGTGCCATATCAAACTCACAACTCTCCGCTACTTCTCTATGTACGATAGAACATCCAGATCCAAATGCTGGCCATTGCAAGTAATTACTTTGCTTCTCTATTTCTCCTTTTTGCAAACAAGAAAAAGTCACACATTTTGCTTTGCTATCATTCATAAAATCTAAGATTCTAGTAGAAAAATCATTTTTAATACGCACGTCATCGTCAAATAACAAGATCCAGTTTGCACTACTCAAAGCTATTGCTCGATTACGAGCTCTACAGGCTCCGGTGATATGAGTGAACTCATGGACTATTTCAAAATCCCATTGTTCATCCTTGACAAAACCTAGATTGCTCGTTGCATGACCATCTGCATTTTGTTCAATAACTATAACTTTATTAGGCAGTGTTTTTTGATTATTTAAATCAAGTAAAACATCCATCAAATAACCAGCTCTTCCCATAGTAGGAATAATAACGTCATATTTAAAGTTTGCCTTAGCATGGATTTTTTTAAAGATTTGCAATTCATGTATATCAATTTTCAACAAAGATTTTTTAATGAAAATTGTTCTCATTAATGAAATTACAGGAAAGCGTTGCTCATACCATAAATGACAGAGAAGTAAAATGAATACCCATCTAGTTCTATAATGTTGTTTTACAAACTTATAAAGTTCGTACGTTTTAAACTCTTCATTTTGAATGGTTGTAGGTATTTGATAGTTCAAGACACCTCCAGTTTGCGATAGTTTACCTATCGAATTTAACCAGTATAAATAATTCTTTTCATTAGAATGACTAAGAACACTTTCATTGATAAGGTTGGCATGCATACAAACTATAGCTGTTCCTTTTAACCAAGTGGGATACGTGACCTTTTTATTAATATTTAAAAAAGGACTATCCTCTACATATCCTATGTCTGGATGTGAATTATTGTAATTGGAGAAAAAGTATGCCCGATGATTTATTTCAGGTAGTGCAGCTTTAAATGCATCAACATCTGCTGTTTTCTCATAAACCAACAAGTAATTATCAGGGTTTTCATGAGCGCATTTATAAATAGCCTCAATTATTGGCAGTCCGTTATAATTGCCCGTAATCGCAATACCTTTATGGTGTACAAGGGAAATCATAAGGAACAAATACTTTTATAATACGCTATATTTTGATGAACTGTTTTATTAATATCGAACTGCTCTTCTGTTTTTACTCTACCTGCTTCTCCTATTTTCTCTACCAATTCTTGATCATCAAATAAATTTTTAATGGTGTGAACATAGGCATTAAAATCATCTGGATGATGCATAAAACCATTAACACCATGATCAATTAAATCTCGTGCCCAACCTATATCAGTATTAACCACTGCCTTTTTTAATGCCATAGATTCTATGGTTACCATTCCCAGAGTTTCTGCAAGCGATGGAAATACACAAACATGTGCTTTCTTGATTTGCCCTTGTACTTCCTCATAAGGTATTTTACCCAAATAAGAAATTCGAGCAGCAGCTTTTACTGTCATTTTATCTTTCATTAATTCCCAAGTAGATATTGATCCTGTTTGGACATCACCACTATCTGCACCTATAAAAACCAAAGTACTCTTAGGTTCTATCTCTACCAATTTATTAAAGACTTCTATAAGCTGGAAAACGCCCTTTTTCCTTATCAAGGTTCCTATATTAAGAATGCGATACTTTTCATATGTCCCTGGATCCGCATTATTAAATTTCTCTAATTCTAGACCATAATGAATGATTTTCAATTTATCCTTAGGCAAGTTGAAGAGTTCCATACTTTTTTCACCCGCAAAAGTAGTTGGAGCTATAAAACCAATTGCTTTTTTGACTGCTTGTTTTTCAAAATAAGCATTCTTCTTCTTCTGTAAACGTCCTTCGATATGACAAAAATAAGTATCACTTCCGTGAAAACGTATCACCAACGGTTTCTTAAGCTTCATGAAAGCCGTGATTCCCGTCCAATCAGGAGCTTCTATAACATCTATAGTATCTGAATATCGGTTTAAATAACGACTAATATTTTTTCGGTATAGAAAAAAACCTCCATACCCATAACTCTTCTGTTTTATAACATGAAAAGTTATTCCATCCTCATCAAACACTTCATCTGTTTTTTGACCATAAACAAATAGGCTTACTTGATGTCCTTCAGCAACGATAGCCGTTACAAGATTCTTCATACTTGTCCCCATACCTCCAGAATTACCTAGTTTAGTATGCGGATACTCTGGAGTTATATAGGCTATATGCATTAGTCTAAAAGAATATCTTTAGTTAGAATACCAGTAAATACTTGAGCTCCATTAGCATTTAGATGTCCGCAATTTACACTCATACCTTCAACATTATCGAAAATGTCAATATAGTTATGCAAGCTAGGGTATTTAATTTGTAGTGAGGACATAAAATCATTTCTTGTCTTTGAACTATTACAATAAGGTGCTGCAAATAATATTGTGCTATCAGGATCTAAAGTGATGATTTCTTCTAGGACTAGGTTTGGATAATTTACAGAATCTGGAAAATGTCCACTAATTGCAGTACCCAGTCCTTCTAATGGAACAAATCCATTTTGTAAATCTACTTTTACACCTTTCTCAAAAAACTGTGACAAAGTTTCTCTAAACCCGATAGCCTTCTCATTTAAAGCGTAACGCACAAAAGGCATTTTACTATTTACTTCTTTTTGTAATTCTTCTTTCAGCAATTCAGGGAAATTATTTCTATTCACAAATGGTCCAATTTGAGCTAAGAAAAGAGGTGAGTAATTATCGAAATTATAACTATAATCTACTTGAACAAAAATCTTCTCATAAGTAACTCTATTATTCTTCAATAAATAAGCAAGCACCTTATAATCTTTTAATCTACCACCTTGAAGTCCTAGATTAATACACGACTTACCAGTTAGTTTTTCTATTTGATCACAATCTATATGATTTTCAACCCGAGAACTACCGAGAAAAATATAATCAATATGTGTGTTTGTTAAGTTTGCAACTAGCTGTACTTTGTTACGAGGCTTATCATTAACATACACAGTAGAATAAAGCAAATCAAGTGTAAATGCTATCACTAAAACTAGAGCCACAATAATTATAATGTATGTAAAAAAACGTTTCATTAATGTTGTAAATGGACAGTGTTACTTTGAATACTTGATAATCGGCATTAGAATAAAATTCTTGTAGCCCTCTCCTATTACTAAAATAACCTTTTAAGTTAAGTGTAATTCAGGGATTCTAGCACTTTAAACATCACCTCAAAAGAACTTCTTTGACAAGTATTTTTGTAAACTCCTTAGCGCCTTGGGAGTTAAGGTGACCGCAGTTTGCATAAAAATGTTCCCGCTCATCAAATATATCAATGAAGTTATTTAATTGAGGATACCTTCCCATTAAATCTCCCATAAATTTATCTCTGTTTATTGTATTCTTACAGTAAGGAGCAGTAAACAGTATAACCTTCTCGCTCAGGTCTACTAGACTATCTAAGTTATTATTGCTTGTTGATATGATATTTGGAAATTTGCCACTTATTTTAGTACCAACACCTTCTAAAGGATTGAAACCATTTTTGAGATCAACCCTTGATTCTTTACCAGCATATTGCAATATAACCTCTCTTAATCCGGCGAGTTTATCATTATATGCATACCTAGCAAATGGCATTTTGTAACTTACTGGCAAGTCTAGATCTTCTTTCAAACCCTTTGGAAATCCATTTTTATTAACGTAAGGAACAATGCTTGCAATAAACGATGGAGAATAATTATGATAGTTAAAGATGTAATCCACTTGCATTAATATTTTCTCATAAGTAACGTTATTTGATTCTAGTAGCTCAGCTAATGCTTTACCATCATTAATCCTTGATCCTTGTAAGCCCAAGTTAAGGCAAGACTTACCCGTTAACTCTTTGACCAAATCACAATCTATATGATTATCAACCCTTGAACTTCCTAAGAAAATAAAATCAATATGAGTATTAGAAAGATTTGCTGTAAGCTGGACTTTATTACGAGGATGATCATTATCAAAAGCATAGGTGTAACATATATCAAGAACATAGCTTATGCTGATGATCAAGATTAAAATGATTGCTATATGCCTAACAAATTTTTTCATTAAAACTGAAAATAAATAAAGTCGTTATGGTTAGAATAAACACCAAGTGTGAGCAACATTATGATAACCGCGGTAAGCTTCACCCATTTAAATCTTCCTTGAAATGGATGTTCTTGAGTTCTATTAAACCATTCTATACCTATTAAAATACCTAAAATCAATATCATCTCTACATTATATCGCTCTATGTTTAAGTACTCTAATGTAAAGGTCATATTTGTAAAAATCCTTTCAACATAAGCAAACGCAGTACTTACAGAACTTGCTCTAAAAAATATCCAAGCAAAACAGGCAAGTATAAAAGTAAACAGCATTTGACCTAGTTCTTTGATATTGGGTAGCAATCGATTTGCAGCAACTTGATCTAAGTTCTTGCGATTAACGTTGAATAGCAAAACTGGTATGAAAAATAAGGCATGAAGTGCTCCCCAAAAGATGAACGTCCAATTTGCCCCGTGCCAGAATCCGCTAACAATGAAAATGATTAATACATTGCGAAGTTGGTTAGACTTGGATCCTCTTGAACCTCCTAATGGGATATAAAGATAATCTCGGAACCAAGTAGATAAAGAAATATGCCATCTCCTCCAAAACTCGGCAATATCTCTTGAGAAGTACGGATAATTAAAATTACGCATAAGGTCAAAACCTAATAACCGCGCTGAACCAATTGCAATGTTTGAATACCCCGCAAAATCTCCGTAAATCTGAAAAGCAAAGTAAAAAGCTCCCAGTAAAAGACTAAGGGAATTCATACTCTCGTAGTTGTCAAATATTGCATTCACATAAGGAGCACAACTATCAGCAATTACCACTTTTTGAAACAGACCCCAGATAATAAGATTAATACCTGAGATTGCTTTTTCCTCATCAAAAGTTCGCTTCTCTGCAAACTGCGGAAGTAGGTTAGATGCCCTTTCTATAGGACCCGCCACGAGCTGTGGAAAAAATGCTACATACGCAGCAAAATTTATAAAATCAGGAGTTGCTGTTAGCTTCTTACGATATACATCTATCGTATAACTTAACGTTTGAAATGTATAAAATGAAATCCCCACAGGTAAGATAATTCGTAAGGTACTAGTGTGCAATGTTATGCCTATTGCATCAAAAGCTTCTACCCAACTATCAACAAAGAAATTATAGTATTTAAAAAAGCCTAGCAACCCTAAATTCACAGCTAAAGAGATGCCGAGAAGTAGCTTTCTATTTTTCTTAGAATCACTATTTTGGATTTTTAATCCTACCATATAATCTACAAGTGTGCTGAAGGCTATAAGCGCAAGAAACCTCCAATCCCACCATCCATAAAACACATAGCTTACTAAGAGAATAAAAAAGTTTTGCCCCTTCAGACTTTTTTTGAGGCCAAACCAATAGACTACAAAGACTAATGGCAGAAAGACGAGATATTCTAATGAATTAAAAAGCATTTACTCTAAGATTTGATGTATCCCCTCCCAAATACGCTCACTAGCTTTCTCAGGTTGTTCTGGTTTATTTACAATCCCAAACCATCTTTTTGTAATAGGCACTGGGTTAAGACTACCATTAAGTAAGCCTTTAATTCCATCATAAATATCTTCTTTATTCATTGCCCAAGTGACACTTGTATCATAATCTGGCATAGATCGAAAATGTACATATTTATAGTTCTGTCCTATATCACGTATTCCCTTTTTAAGTTGTGGCTGCTCATAGTTTGGATAGATTGTAGGCCTATCGTGAGCCACAAAATCAAACACCATACTCGAGCATATATTTACAACCAGCTCGCAGTGGTGACAGGTATTTACTAATAAAGCAAAATCTTCTTTGGTAGGCATCACTTGATTCCATTGTGAGCCCATTGGTTTCCACAAAGGGTTTATAGGTATAATGACATCCTTATAAGTAGCCAATACCTCATCATATCTACCAGAAAAGTCAATAGGTACTTTTCTATATATAATGGCTACATCTTCACCTTCTTCTCTCAATTTTCGCACAGCAATTGCCGTGTCTTCTAGATAATATTGATCTAGTGGTGACGTGGTTTGATCGTCCCCAGAGAAGCAAATGTATCGTGTCTCTTCACTAAGATTGTGCTCTAGACAAAATTGCTCTCGGGAAAGCAAAATACTACTATCATAATGTGGTTCAAATTGTGGTGTTCCTGTAACAAATATCTGCTCTTCTCTGGTTTTTGGGTAGTACTGTAAGAGCTGCCCTTTCATAAGGTCAGACCATACAAAGTAATAATCTGTCTCTACCGTGGTCATTCCCTTAGGCAGGTTGTCCCAACTATATATCCAGCACGCCGTTTTGATTCCAAGATCCTGCGCCGCGAGCAAAGGTGCAATGGCCTGTGTAGCTCGCTGTGTGGTACAAAAAACAATGTCTGGACGGTGTTCTTTTAGTTGTGCTTTAAGCTCCTGGTAGCGAACAGTAGATCGTTCGGCAGCTTGCATTTGGTTCATTATTCGTTGCCATCCCTTTGGTGTGGCACTAAACGTTTCGTGATACTTTACAAAAGCACTTTTTAAGGCTTTCTTTATACTATTCCACTGCAATGGAAAACGATAGGTAGGATAGACATTATCTTTTTCACGCTTTCGCGAAAGCGCTAGTTCTACCCTCTTTCTTGCGTGACTAAGTGTAGGTGTTTTGGGGTGAATCTTTGTGTTCTCAATCTTCACTTCTTTATAACCCAATTCCTTTTCTAACGAAAATATGGTGTTATTCCAGTAAGTGATGTCAAATCCTTGGGCCTCTCCTACTTCTTTGAACTTAGTAAAAGCAAAGTTGCGTAGACCTACGCCGTCTGGAAAAAGAATGAAAACTTTATTTTTTTTAATCATATTTCATATACAGCTACTTACTGTAATAAGGTTTCTCTTTGCTCTAGCCTTTTGTCGTTTCGACCTAAGGAGAAATCGCATTATCAAGCTCACGTAAAAAGATCAAATACACTGCTTACTCTTCTCTGCTTACTCTGATGAGATTTCTAGTTTTAAATAGTAATCAAAATCAACTATTAGTTCTTTTCAATCTCCATTGTTACTTTTTTTCATTGCCAAAAAAAGTAACCAAAAAAGTCTAGGCTCAATTAAGCTTTGCTAAAAATATCCCTCGTTGCGGCGCAAAATAAAGGAGCAATTGTCTTACCTAATATATTGAGTATTTGTGAAATATTAAATTTCATAATACTCATGCTAGCCCTATTTTACTTATCCCTCCACTCACATCATTTTTTACACAAAACTTACTTAGGCCATTCATAAACTATCATTTCGACGAAAGGAGAAATCACATTATCAAGCTCACGCAAAAAGCTCAAAATACATCGCTTACTCTGATGAGATTTCTCGTCGCTTCGCTCTGTCGAAATGACTGCATCAATTTTTAGTAAGCAATCGCATAAAAGACTAGCGCTTTCCCCTATTATCTTCTAAGCCTTTCTATACTTTAACTTATCTCGCTGTACTTGCTCGATAGGCAAAATATCTGTTGCTTTATAATCTAATGCTTGATATACCGCTTTTAAATCTCTAGAAAGCTTCCTCATTCCTGCTGGTTCCAGTGATGCACTGTGATCTGTACCTTTCCAAGTACGATCTAGTGTATAGTGGCGTTCTACAATGTTTGCCCCAAGTGTATAGGCAGCAACATCTACTGCAATACCTAGATGGTGACCAGAAAACCCGATGTGCTTTACACGATCGCCATACTTCTCTATAAGTGTTTTAATATCCAGCAAACATACATCTGGAAATGGCACTGGATATCCAGATGTACAGTTATAAAGCACTAAGTCTTTACCTCTGTTATGCTTTTCAAAAAACTGTACTAGCTCCTCGATCTCATCTCTAGTAGTCATCCCAGTAGAGCAGTGAATCTCTCCTTTGTAATTCTCGCATAACCACCCTAGCATTTCGTAATGGTTATTACAAGCACTAGGTATTTTTATAAACTCTGGATGAAGGCCTGCTATTTCCTTTGCACTCGTTGTATCCCAAACCGAAGTTGCATAGGTAATGTCTAACTCCTCACAATACTTTTTAAGTTCTGCGTGCTGATTCACATCAAATTCTAGAAACTCTCTATGCGCTCCATAAGAGTCTCCATAAGAATTTACAGGATTAGGATGTGGTGCTTCATATTGTTCTTTGGTAAGAAGTTCTATGTTGTGTCGCTTCTGGAATTTTACGGCATCTACATTACAGAAGATAGCCGCTACTTTAATCATTTCCTTTGCGATTTCCATATCGCCTTTATGGTTTCCGCCTATTTCTGCTATTGTATAAGGCGTTTTGTAATTACTCATATCGGTTGTTATATTTTATAATAAAGTCACAGGCCTCGCGTATCGCTCCTTCTGCGCTATTGTTTTGTAATATGATATCTGCGTGGTTCTTGATAGGCATCGTCGCATTTGCAGGTGTAAGTGACCATCCTGCTGCACAAATGTTTGCAAGATCATTCACATCATCACCTATATATGCTATTTCAGAAAAATCAATCCCACGATCTGTAGCAATTCTAGAAAGTAGACTATACTTGTCTTTCACTCCTGAAAACACGTCTTTAATTTTTAATTTCTTCATTCGGCTGGCAACTATTTGAGAATCTTCAGACGTCATCACCATTACCTCAACATTATATTGTCTCAAAATCTCAAGTCCCATTCCATCGCGCATATCAAACTTTTTCATCAGTTCGCCCTCTGCACCATAATAGATACAGCCATCTGTAAACACGCCATCCACATCAAGTATAAGATGTGTAATTCGGTTACTTTGCTTTTTCGTTTTTAAACGAGCGGCTAGCAATTCCTCCACGATTTTCCAGTCGGTCAGCGTGTCTATCTCTGTAAGACTATCCTCTGGCATGTGTACCGTAGCTATTTTACCGCTAATTCTGTTTCCGCTTTCGCGAAAAGCGTCACGCGTGGTCACATAGCAAGCTCCATTCTCAATAAGTAACCCATCAAAATCTTGCCTACGCGGTCGGCTGAAGACATCATAATTTTGAGGAGTTCCATCTGCATTCCAAGTGAATCGGTGAGTATTTACCACCGTAAGAGCCGAATCATTATCTGTACCTGACGCTACTGCATCTAGGCACGCATTTATATCTTGAGAAGTGGTAAAAGGTGATGTTGCTTGGAGTAAACAAAGCACATCAAAATCTTCTTTTAAACCTGCTACAAACTCCTGCATCCCCATTTCTGTAGAAGCAGTATCTGTTGCACTCTCGTCGCTACGTTGTACGGCTTTTACTTTATCTGTCCAGTGATATTCTTTTTCTACAAAAGCGATGATATCCTCATCGTCCGTATAAATATAGATAGTATCAAGACGTGAAGCAATCGCTTCACCTAAGACCCAGCAGAATAGTGGGCGACCGAGAAGTTTCTTTTTGTTTTTACCTGGAATGCATTTTGAGCCTTTACGCAGGGGTATAAAACCGATGCTTTTCATTGTGGTTGGGTTGTAGTTAAAGCTTTAACACCGCCTTAACTATTTATCCGTTAAAAGTATGCATTTTTAGGTTAAAATACTTTAAGAATAGAGCTTTTCATGAGGATATCAGAACTACTTAATGAGGTTCATATGGTAAGAAAATCACTTTTAGAAGTTTAAGCTTTTATAATAACACAAATTCTAGAATAAAAGTGAATACTCAACACTTCTCCTCTTAGGTGGTCTAATTGATAAATTATTTTGTTGAAGAATAAATCCATTTCTTCTCGAGTATTATCCAAATTTTCTTCACCATTATATTTCATTCCCGGCCAAGTTTCCTTAACGTTATTATCAGTCTGTAATTTCGAGTAGCTACAGCCTAAATCTTCTATTATGTAAAGTCCACCTGATTTCAATCTATTATAAAATAGATACTCAAAAGATTTAATTATCATATGATTTACGTGAGCCCCATCATCCAAAATCACATCAAACTCACTACAATCATTGAAAGATTTTTTGAGAAAGTCTACATCTATTTGACTTCCGATAGCTATTTCAATATCCTTAGTCGCAAAATCACTACACCTAGGATCAATATCCAACCCTTTTATTCGTCCATTTTTAAAATACTTATCCCAAGTTCTGAGACTATAACCTTCTTTTACCCCTATCTCTAAAAAGGAGATTTCCTTATTCCTAATGGTTTCAAAGTATTTCTCATAGATATTCATATAATTCATCCCCTTAAAAGAGTGAGCTTCGTCAACTTTGTCTGTTCCATAAAATTGGCCCAACTCAGTCAGGGATGAGTTTTGAGTATTTCCAAACGCAACTTTCAAAAGAGTTTTTGGCGTTTTAAGAGTTTTAGATTTTTTTCTTAACCTAGCTGATTTTTCAGCTCCTAGAATCTTCTTTATAATTTTTTTCACGCTTTTTAATTCTTTAGAAATGTCTATTTATTAAAATTTAGTTTATCTCTCCTTAATTTTTCTAAAAAGAGGTGTATGATAAACTAATCATCGTAACTCTTTATACGTTCTTAGATAATTACCTAAATCAATTATCTGGTATATATTTATATATACCATTTTACCAAAAAAGTGCTACTAGTCGATATTTTAAGATTTGGTAAAACTCTCTTTTTGTTGTGTGAACCTGTATATGCTCTTCATCTATAAATGCAGTCAATGGTTCTTGACCACGCCAAGCCATCCCCACGTATGAAAAATCTTCATTCTTACTCGGAAAAGATATGATTTGCTCATTATCATATTTAACTCCAGATGAATGTATTACAACATCATTTTTAATTAAAGGGTAAATAATACGACTCAAGAAGAACTGATCTGCTCCATACTTATCACCATTATAAAAATGAGAAAAAATAGCTTTCTTTCTTAAAATATTAGGATTAGGCTTAGCTCCAAACATTCCACCTAAAATCTTTGAGGTATGAAATTTATGATCCCTCATTATGTGAAAACTTGCAGTACTTGCTAGCCACTCATTTACTGCATCTCTCTCGCGCAAAGACAGTCGTGAATCTACATCTCTGCTTAACATTATTGTATTAGGCTCAAAAAGAGGTTCAAAACGCCAAAACATTCCAGAACTCCCATTACTAGTAGGCTTGATTATAATTTCTGCATTATAGGTTTTGAGAATTGTAATAGTGTCTTGGGGAACGGTATCATCAACATAAAACCTCGCTTGCCACTCTGGATATAAGACCAAAGCTTGTTGAGCATTTTTTATAGCCCCATCTAGATATATAGCATCATTCCCAAATAAACTATAAGCGATGACAAGCTTACTTTTGGAATTTGACACTTTGTTGTTACTTATCATTCTTGTGTCATTTTTTATAGTTTCTTTCTCGCTAATATTGAAATTCATTAAATAGCACGCCTTGTTAATTGTAAAATATCAAGATTCAATCTTAATACTCATTAACTTAATCTGAGATTTTAATAACTCAAACTTTTCAAATTATTCCTATTCTTAATTGTGATTGCATTTACTGGTTTTCTATATTTTAAGATTACTGTTGTATCTAAAATTAGTCTTCCTATAGATCGCCAGTAATATCTAAAATAAGTCTTATCACTCAATGCATACTTTCTAAAGTTATGTAAGAGCGCCTTTGCAATCTTAAATAATGGTTTAGGGTAATAAACCATATAAAAGCGAATCGTATTTTTAAGTTGGTGCTCAAACCTAAAGTAATTACGCCCCATAGTTTTACGTTTCTCAACATCTACCCTATGGTTTACTTTAAGATTATAATCATATACAATATCGTACCCTGCATCCATAACCTCTATAGCCACAGCAGATTCTTCTCCATAAATATCCATCCATAAAGGAAAACCATTGGTGGTATCATAAGCTTCTTTTTTAATAGCAAATCCGCAGCCTACAAAATCATTTGTTATATATGACAACCCAGATTTTGAACATTTAAGTGCCTCTTGATCTGTAGCAAATAAACCGCGAACTTCCTGAAAAGCTATAATACCAAGGTTTACGCTTTCGCGAAAGCGAAATGTTACTTCTTCTATAAAATTTACACTTATAGGGTGAGCATCATCATCTAGACCAATAAAAATCTTTCCTTTTGCCGTTTTGTAAAGTGCATTTCTAGCCGGTGAGGCGCTTATACTTTTATTCACTTTACTCCACTGCACCCAGTTATACTCCTCTATTAATGGTGTTGTTTTATCACACCCATCTATAAAAACACAGACTTCGTGCTTTTCTAGATCAATGATTTTTTCCAGCGTGTTAAGTGTAACTCTCAGATTTGCCGGTCTATTTCTCGTGACAATTAAAAAGGAAATATCCATTAAGAATTATGATTGTTATAAGCTTGGTGATACAATGCCTCTATTTTAGACCGTAAGATACTTCTATTATAATTTTTACGAATAAATGCAGTATTGAATTGTTGTGCGCGACTTCTCAGGCTTTCATCTTTAAGCGCTTCTTCAATTAATCGTGCAATCACTTTTGAGTTGTAAGGATCCTGTATAAGAAAGCCATTCTCGCCGCTTGTAATCACTTCCTGCGTTACATTGCCAGGATTAGACTGTATAGGGAAAGCTCCCATCCCCATAGCTTCTAGTAAAGCGTTAGGCATCCCATCTGAGACACTATTTGCTATATGAAGTACACTCTGCCCCATTAATTTAAGAAGCTCGGTATTCGCTATAAAGGCATATCGAGAGTGTATCGTTATGTCAAGTCCCACTAATATTTCTGAATGTGCCACCTGATCTACAAGGACGTCATCTGCACTGTAAATAACAATCTTATTTCCTTTGAGTAATTCTGGGGATACAAGCGTAAGTGCCTCTAGAATGACTCCTGCCTTTCCTGTGCCATCTTCATATCCTTTAATAAGAATGTAATTTCTTTCTTGAGTCTCTTTGATGATGGTAGCATTTATATCAATACCTCCATTACCTGGAAAGACACCTAAGAATTCCCCTTTAAAGCTATGCTCTCTTGCAATCTTATAATCACGATGACAATCTGTTATTAAACCATCTACACGACTAAGGAATGTTGTAGTTTCTTCCCTTGTCACTCCTAACTCTTTATATGCAAACATATCACTTCCCCAAGAGGAGTATAGTAATGGTTTGTCTGATAGTTGCAGCTGTGAAAGTATAGGTAAACCTGCCAGTTTCATCTCAAAGCAATGCACAATGTCTGGATTGATTTCTTTAAACACTTTTGCAAATGCGTCCTCTACATTTCTTACATTAATCTTTTGAATGAAACGATATAGTATTGCACTTCTCTGTTTAACAAAAGACCTCAACGGGTAATCCCATCGTAGTTTCCATCCTTTTATCTGTGTAACCCAAGATATCTTTTCTGACCTAGGCCCACCGTCTGTTACATCAAACCAGAATACCTCATGCCCCGAACCTTCCATCTGGTTGACCCATTGGAAGAAGTGATGATTAGGTATGGCGATCATTAAGATTTTCATTAAACAAATAGATTTTTATAAGATTCCTGAAACTTAGTAATACCAAAGTGCTCTACAGCATACTCTTGTGCCTTTTTTGATAGTAACTCAACCCTTGGAATATCATTAACTAATGCATTAATGTTATCCAGAAAACTCTCTATAATCACATCCTCATCGGCACTGTTTTCTACAAGCACTCCTATTTCTCCATGATGAATGTGCTCAGATATCCCTCCCACATTTGTACACAGCGGGACTACTCCATAAGGCATGGATTCCATTAAAACCATAGGGAATCCTTCCGTTTTAGAACAAATAATAACAAAGTGTAGTTTCTTATAAAAATCTTGAAGATCCTGCTTGTTTGAGATTTCATCTAAGGATAAAACACTCGCTTTGTTTATCACCTCTTTGTGTGCCTTCATTCCGGATCCAGCGATATAAAACTGAGCGTCAAGTCCCTTCTTTTGGGCTTTATGAGCAATTTTTAAATATAGTTCTGGTCGCTTCTCTTCAGACCATCTTCCTATAAATCCAACATTAATAATGTCTTTACTCCAATTTTTTAAAGTTACATCAGTAGACGCAGGCAATATTACGCCGTTTGCAATTACTGTTATATGATCTAATGACTGCAAAACTTCATTATCGCTATAAATGCGATAAATGTCATTCTTTGCTTTTTCATTAATAACAACACGTGTATCAATGTACTGGGCAGATGTAGCTAGTATATCTATTCTACTATCATCTGGAGCGATAGCGTGTATTAAATCTAAGCGGCGTTTACGCTTATCTATTAAAGGTAAAATATCGTAAAAGTAGTTTGTATTACAGCCAAAAACGTGTGTAACCGTAGTACTCTTATTAATAGCTGTAGCAATGGTATTAAAAAGTGCCGTTCTCACGTGCTTACTTTTTTTATTTATAATACTGTTGAGTTCTATTACAGTTGCGCTTTCGCGAAAGCGTGATAAAAAATGATCTGTTGCAGAAAGATGTGTAAAGATAACTGTCACTTTCTTATCTGCTATAGATTTTACAATATCAAGGTGTACCTGCTCTGCGCCTCCCATATGGTAATAAGGGAATATGAAAACGATATCGGATTTTTTTATTTTAGGTAATACTAAAACATAAAACAAAGACAAGTTAATATAACCAATCATTCGCTTTAATACCTTTTTTAAAGGAGCCATCATATTAAAGGGACTTTCTAAAGTTCTTATACAATCTCACGAAATAATAACTATTAAAGTCTCTAGATAAAAGACGTATTATAATTTTATTGACTGCTTGAAAATATTTTCTTTGCTTAATGTAATCAAATTCATTGTAGTCAACCCAAGAGGCGTTCCACAAATGTACTGCAGCGGTATCTTCTGATAAATAATTCTTATAATTCTTTATATCCATTTTATGACTATTAGGTAATGGATAAAAAACTTGACTAGGATACATAGTAACATTATCGATAGTCGTTGGTTCCAAGATATTCAAATCTTTTCCAAACATATTTTTAAATGTTTCAGAAAGTATTATTGGTATTGTGGAATTGTGAAAATTAAAATCAACGCCGAAATTGATTTGATCATAATACCTCCTTACTTTTTTAATGTAACGATTATCACAGACAGACCCTATAATTGCGCCATTAATCATGTGCGGTGCTTCAACTCCTATAAATAATTTAGAATTTAGATACTCATCTAAGCTTTTTACTAAGAGCATATCGGTATCCAAATAAATTCCACCTTGATTTATAAGAACATCTAGTCTTATAACATCTGCTACAAATGCCCATTTTTTTTGTCGTATTGCAAATTGAACAAACGGCAGGCTACAATCAGTATTATTCTCGTTCCATTCTATTATTTCATAATCTGGACAGAATTTTTTCCAACTAGCAATACACTTGACTATTGTTGAATCTTTTACACCGCCGCCAAACCAACAGTAATGAATACGCTTTGGAATCATTAAAACATTGTGATTTGATTAATTTTGATTGCAACAGTATCTCCACCTTCTACAAAATAATGATATCCTAAGGAGCGCATAAGATCAAAGGATAACTGCACTTCTTCTTTTGACAAGTTTACTGATTCAAATTTTATTACTTTGGGGTAAATCCTCTTTAAATCAAGCATTTGCAAAATCTTGTAATCATAACCTTCGGTATCAATTTGGAGTAAATCTATATTATTTAATAGTTTACATTCTTTGAGAAGACCTTCTCCAGTCATAGTTTCAACTAAAACCTCTTGTATATCACACTCATAAATATTATGATTTACAAGGTGACTTTTACTAATAGAAGCAATTCCTTTAACCCAATCTGGATAAATATGTTCAGGATTTAGTTTTACGGCGTATAAAATAAGTCCAGATGAATCTATATGCATTGCCTTATTAAGAGTCTTAATATTTGGGTAGTTGCTATAATTACTCTCGAGCTCCTTATAATATCTTGGAATTGGTTCCAAAACTATTCCAGTAGCGTTTCTCTCTGTTACGAAATCATATAAAAAATCAAAGCTTACACCATCATTACCACCTATTTGAATAAAATTAAAAGACTCTCCTTTTTTGAAATTTTTATTCAAAATTCTTTGGACATTTTGAATTCGGCTATTTTTTCCAAAAAATTTTCTGCCTTTGTTATTCAAGCGAAAAAAGAAATAACCTAATTTGTTTATTATAATATGTTTCATTTTATTCCTAACGATTATTTGTAATCTACAGAATCTATCTTAATTCTTAATTAACCTTTGTGGTTTTGATTTAAATTTAAGAGCTCTTTCCTCTATAAGGTGGTACGACAAACACTCAAATAGTATAGAAATAAAAATAGAGGCTATTATAAAAATAATAACACAAGTCTCTTTCTCTTAGAACTTTTTAGGCTTATTAGACACAAAACGGAGTGTATATAAATACCGCTTTAACACGTACCATAAATCTATTATTAATCCTTTTTTTAATCTAAAGCTTGTTACTATAAGACCTTTGGTAGCAGACAAGACGCTAACTTCTTGATGCCAAAGTTGATAATTACCAATCATATCATTTTTGAACCTAAAGAAAAGTTGCTTTTTAGATCTGCTTATCTCATAATGAAATATGGAAGGAACAAACTCAATATCATAACCAGCTTCTAAAACGCGCTTAGACCACTCCTTATCCTCAAAAGTTGTAACATCCTCTCTAAAGGGATGTTGTTCCCATACAGATTTACTAAAAGCCGATCCCGAAAATATTAATCCGCCTCTATTAGGATCTCCATTTGCTTTTATTCCATTTATATAACCACGATAGTCATTTGTGCTATGCAAACACCTGAGGCCAGCTAAATTGCTATTTGCCTCAAAACCTTGTTTTATGAGTTTAAAAAAATCGTGACTTACTGGATACGAATGCGCACTAAAAATGACAACTATATTATTTCTAGCCTCTCTCGCTGCAACATTTGCACTTCCTCCGTAACTAAACTCTTTAATGGAAACCATACGAGCACCGTATGATTTACAAACAGCATCGCTACCATCTGTAGATAAATTATCAATGACTACAATCTCATCAATATCATCTTGATATCTACTTGTTAAATTACTAAGCAAGAATGACAGCGCTTGCTGTTGATTTTTTGTACGTATTACGACTGAAATCATAGTAGCATATTACTTTTTGGCTAAAATACCCTGAAGCATTCTATATGGTTTTAATAACACTTTCCCAATCTTATATTCTAAAGACTCCTGTAACCGCTGCTCCTTCCTCCTACTTATAATGAGATGATCTGTAAATACTGTGACGCAATTATTAAAATCTTGAATATATATATCCCGGTGTTTGTGCATCATATACTCTTTTACTCGTTCTGCATCTTCATTTATTGTAGTAACAAGCATAGAGTTTGTTGCCTTCCTATAATAGAAAAGAGACTCCTCAATAACTTTATATTTCCACCCTCTCTTGGTAATAGAAAGCCAGAACTCCCAGTCTTCAAAACCTTTCTTCATCGTTTCATCATACCCTCCTACTTCTTCCCAACACTTTTTACGATATAGTGATGTTGCTACTAGTTGATTTACATATAACAAATAAGGATATGAATCTCCTGTTGGTGTTAATTTGTTTATTACGTTATCTAAGCTCTTTTCAAAAAAGGCACTATAAGAAGTTACAATAGCTAGTTCTTTATTGTTATCAAGTACTGGAACGAGTTGTTCTAGATAATCTATATGTAAGATATCATCTGCATCTAGAGGAAGGATAAATAGTCCATTACTTACATTTACACCTGCATTTCTTGCGCTAGACAACCCTCCATTATCTTTTCCCACATATCTAAAACGAGCATCTTTATCACACCATTGTTGTGCTATTTCTCTTACGTTATCTGGGCTTCCGTCATTTACAATAATACATTCCCAATGCTTATAAGTTTGATTAAGGACAGATGGCAGGCTCTCATTTAAAAAATGAGCTTGCTTATAGCATGGTACGATTATGGAAACGAGTGGATTATTCATTACTAGGAAATAATAGTCGTTTAATGATTCTTATAGGTTTCAAAATAATTTTACCTAATTGAAATTCTAAACCTTCTTTTGTTTTATTTAAGTTAGTTACAAGCATCGTATTTCTTAAAATCATTTGCTGTGCAAATACGTCAATACTTGATTCATATACTTTTTTATGTTTTAGAAAAATTTTCATTTTTAGCTCCTTATCAAATTGTGCTAGAGCCATAGTATCGCGTGAGTGTATTTTTTTTCTGTAATTGAATAAAGGTTCTTGAATAATTCTCATTTCCCACCCTTGACTTAGAACAGAAAGCCAAAAATCCCAATCTTCATATCCTTTATCAAAGTTCACATCATAACCATTAACTTCTTCCCAGCATTTCTTTCTAAAAAGTGCAGAGGCAACTCCATTATTTTTGACAAGGAAATCTTGTGTTATTTTACCTTTAGGTTTGATAATATCTTTATTTTTGGAGCTGTTTCCAAATTCTTTATAATGACAACATACTACACCTACCTTCATATCGCTATCTAGAATATGCTTAGCTTTCTCTATAAATGTAGGTTCAAATATATCATCTGCATCTAGTGTTAGAATATATGATGATGTTGCTTTGCCAATACCATTGTTCCTTGCGGTACACACTCCTTGATTAGTTTGATAGACTACTTCAACAATATTGTTTTTTATAGATTTTAAGACACTCATAGTTTCGGCTCCAGATCCGTCATCTATAATGATGATTCGCTCTGGGAGCACAGTCTGTCTTAATATTGAATTAAGAGCGTCCATAATAAACGCTCCGTCGTTGTAGCAAGGGATGACTACGGTGACAGCTTGTACAGTACTTTCCATCATATAGGATAAAAATAAGAAAACAGTTACTTCTTCAAACGGTTAAACAATAATACTTTTCTCTAACCAAAACAGAAGCTATATAATAGACTGGTAAAATGCGTACTATGACCATTTTTTTAATAATTTTCACGAAATCAAAAACACATAATCAAAAATAGTATTACTAATCCCGCACATATTTTGCTATTTTATAACCCTTACCAGTCACAAATCCAAAAATCACAGCCGCCGGGTAAAAGAAACCTTTCAGTCCGTTAGATTTAACAAGTAATAAAGTTGCGCCAAGAATATGTTCTGGCCATTTTCTTTTTCTCGCGATATTGAATGTTAACAACACATGGCTTGATATTAAATATTTTATGAGTGAGGTAGGTGCGATATCTTTTATATATTGGACTGTAGCATAATAATTATCTGCGTTCATAATATCAAAGCGCATCTGATGTTTTTGAGATTGCAGAAAAAAACTTCCATCATGTATCCTCCTATGCGTCAATATTTCATTAATTAAAAATCCATTTTGAGTAAGCAATAACAACCTCACATTATATTGAAACTCGCTTGCTTGATCTTTAATATCACCAGCAAATTCTAGCTGGTTTGCATATTCTCTTTTAACTAATAAATCATTTGTTATCCAAGCTGTTTTGAATTGTGCATAATGTATTGCATCAAGAGTTGAATTCCTTCGATCTATCTCATATGGCCGTTTTAACAAACCAGTATTATCAAAATTTACACAATCTGCTACCACAAAATCATAATTCCCTTTTTTTAAAATATTGATGCTTGTTTCTAAATGTGTAGGTAACATCACGTCATCACTATCAAAAAACTTAACGTAATTACCTTTAGACAGTGAGTATCCATAATTTCTAGAATGGTTTGCTCCTTTTTTTACAGTTTCAGGCCTTATGATATAAGTGAATCTAGAATCTTCTTTAGTAATAGCTGCAACTATATCACTCGTGTTATCTGTAGAACCATCATCTATTATAATACACTCAAAGTCTGTATAGGTTTGATTTATGATAGAACTTAGTGTTTCGCCTATATATGCTGCTCTGTTATAGGTCGCGATTATTATGGAAATCATATTATCTTTGGGCTGCTTTAGGGGTTACTGCATTAATAACACCTTGAATCATTGACGTTATTCTATGACCTAATCTAAAAGAAGTAGTATCTAATAATTTTTGCTTTTCAAGCTTAAGCTTATTATTTTGCTTTATAAATTCCTGAAAAAAATATTTACCATGCTCTTGATAATCCTTTTGGTATTTATCATACATCTGTAATCTAAGTGCTTCATCATTTTCTATTGCCGTATAAGTTCTAGAACCCTCGGTATCTGTATAATTAAAAAGCACCTCCTTCACGATTCCAAACGTATAACCAGATTTTAAAATTCTAATATTTAAATCCCAATCCTCATAACCTTTTATCATTTTCTCATCGTAACCTCCAGCCTCAATTATGGCTTTCTTTTTAAACAAAAGACAGGAAAGTGCGCCATTATTAAGTAGACAGGACTTTAGAGAAATTTCACTTGGGATATAGGGTAATACTTTCTTGTTATCAATAATTCTTGCATATCCACACATAACGGCACCATAATTTGCATCTTCAGCAAACTTTAAAATTGCCTTTTCTAAAAATGTAGGTTCAAAATAATCATCTGCGTCAAGTGTCAATATGAATTCGCCGCGAGCTTCATTAATTGCAACATTTCTTGCTTTCGAAACACCTTTATTTTCTTGATTAAGAATTCTAATTTTTTCATTCCCTTTTGCTATGCTCTGTAACACTTGAAGAGAATTATCTACAGAACCGTCATTCACAACTATAATCTCATCTATAGCAACGCTTTGAAGTAATAAACTATCAATAGCTCTACCTATGGTAGATTGTGCATTATAACATGGAATCACAGCAGATACAAGCATGGCGCAAAACTAAAGGTTTTAAAACTTATTATTTTCTATGTATAACGTTGTTTCGCTTTCGCGAAAGCGTGATAACAACAATCTTAGTCATTCAAAAGTAATTCTCTTTTTAAGATCTTTTCTTTTTTAAAATAAAAGCAAATAATCCAATAATTGAATTTAAAATCTTGAGAAAAAATCTATTGGTAGTAACTAATTCTACTCTTGGATTAATCTTGTTATAAAACTTTTGATGCTGTTTATTTGAGATAAGTAACTGGTCAAAATTAATATCATAGAGATCATAGTTTTCTAGGAGTACTTTTTTACGTTCCTCTTTATGTAACTCATTATATGAAGATGCGGTAGACAAACCACCTTCATAGAATACCGCTATTATAGTATCTATTTTGAGATATGATCTTTTCTCTAAGCATATAAGTTTAAAAAAAAAGGCCCAATCAGATACAATTTTAAGATCTGTTCTATACACACCATATGTTTCAAAAAGCGTACGTTTAATAAAGGTAGCAGCGTGACCTAACGAAGTTCTTTTAAAAAAATTAAAATCAATAACTCCTGGATACTTGTTTGTAAACCCTTCACCCTTACGACCTTCAATCCAGAGATTACCGTAGACAAGGTCTATATCTTTCACTAGAGAATTTTCAACTTTTGAAAACACATTTTCATTATATAAGATATCTCCGCTATTTAAAAACAACACATAATCCCCTTTTGCTTGACGAATACCTTTATTCATAGCGTTATAAACACCACTATCTGGCTCACTAATCCAGTAGGTAAATTTATCTTTATGTGTTTCAATATAATCAAGGCTTCCATCTATAGACGCACCGTCAATAATTATGTGCTCATAATCTTTAAATGTCTGTGCAAAAACACTAGAACAAGTCTTCTCGAGACCAGTCTTATCGTTCAAATTAATGGTGATTATACTTACTAGCACTTATACTTTTAACTTTTTTGCAATGAGGTTAGTATAAGGATATCTCAAACGCATAGCATCCGGAATAAGAGTTTTATTCTCTATTCTATACCAGGAGTAACCCATTTCTATTAATACATTATAAATATCTTGAACCATATAGCCCGCGTTAAATGTATTCTGCTCAGTAAACTCAACCATAACAATAGGAGCATAATTTTCAAAAAATGACTTTCCTCCTAGAAGCGTAAATTTCTCCCACCCTTCTACGTCAATTTTAACTAAGCTTATTTTAGTTTTATCTTCATCTTGTAACTCACTGTCAAGAGTACTAACTGGCACACTTATAGATTCTTGTAATTTATCATCGTGACCAGGCGCTAGTGAATTCCATGCATCATAACCATTATTTGAAATATAAAATTTCATTTCCCCTTTGGTATTAGATAGAGCTAATTGCCTTACATCAATATTTGAAAAATTATTTAAAATTATGTTTTCTTGAAATCTTGAATAGGTTAATGGTGTAGGCTCAAAGGCGATAACCTTACCTGTACTCCCCACTTTTTTAGATGCAAGTAAAGAAAATAGACCAATATTAGAACCTATATCTAAAAATGTATCTCCTTCTCTTAAAGTAGATTGCAAAAAACTCATTTCATCTACTTCAAATCCTTCGTAAATAGGTTTAGATAACACACTGTCTTTATATAGGTTCATCTTTAATTCACCTAGTAAGTTATATTCAAAGAACTTTCCGTCATTAAAATGTTTATCCCACTCTCTTGCCTCTATACTTTTATTAATAGCGTGTCTTTTTACATCCACCCTCTTAATATAATTCTTTAAAAACTTTGCTAACTTATGAGCAACTCTATATGTTATATTTTTAAACATCGTTTTACTGTATCCTATAATTTTGCTCCCAATGTAGAGAAGGCATAATGAGGCCAGGGCGCTCCTCCATATATATTGCGTTAACTCCTTCTAAATTTTGAACTACCAGTTCTTGACCTATATTGTCGTCAAAAACGATCCACCTTCTATTATGTATTCCTATAGCAAGTTTTATAAAGTATCTACCATTTCTCAACAAATCGGCAGGTATAACCCCTTTCACGTTATAGTGACCCGCTTTCATTTGCTCTATACTGTCATTTTGATCATCGTGATAAGATCTAAATAGCAAATAATTAGATGTGCTATCAATCACATCAAAACCTACTCTAAAACCGTCAATATCTTTTAGTAAACTGAAAGAAAACAATACTTCAAAGTCCTTTTCACTATAATAAATTCCATTAGTTGTTCCTTTTTGCTCTATAGCAAAGTTATCTAGTACAAACTCGTCGTCGTCTTGGTTTATGATAAATGCTTTTAGTGCATTAGGTTGATTATCCGAATTATTTTGAAGGTATCTTTCTATACCCTCTTTTGTTGTGCCATCATAAGCGATACTTCCATTCTTTAATACAATGCACCTATCGCACAATTGCTGTATAGTTCCCATATTATGACTAACCACTAGCACCGTCCTGCCTCCTGATTGTGAAATATCTTGCATTTTACCAATAGCCTTTTTCTGAAATTCGGCATCTCCTACTGCAAGCACCTCGTCTACCACAAGAATATCTGGCTCAAGAAATGCAGCGACTGCAAATCCTAATCGTACTCGCATTCCGCTAGAATAACGTTTTACTGGAGTATCAATATACATCTGGCAACCAGAGAACTCTACAATTTCATCAATTTTACTCGAAATTTCTGCTTTAGTCATTCCCAATATAGCTCCATTGAGAAAAATATTTTCTCTACCGGTAAGTTCAGGATGCATACCAGTACCCACCTCTAATAAACTAGCAATACGACCTCTGGTTTTTATGCTACCCGTAGTGGGACTGGTTACTCTTGAAAGTATTTTTAATAAGGTAGATTTACCTGCACCATTCTTTCCTATAATACCTAGTATTTCTCCACGTTGCACCTCAAAATTGATGTCCTTCAATGCCCAAACATATTCTGAGCTAGCAACAGAACTTCTGTCATTAACAGCTCCTACTTGTAAGTATGGATCTTCCTTACCTCTTATTTTGTGCCAAAAACGGTTTAAATCGTGAGAAAGGGTTCCCGTACCTACAAGACCAAGACGATATTGTTTAGATAAGTTTTCAATTTTTAAAATAGGCTTCTCCATAAACTATCTGTACTGTATTAATAAAGTACGCCTCAAAAAGGGATTTTTTTTAATTCCCCTACGTATTAAAAGCCAAGTATTGTGTAGCTGTCTTTTATAAGTTTGTCCTTTAGGAACTATACCCTTAGAATCATTAATACACCATTTCAAAAAGGCTAATAACTTTTCTGAATCTAAATACTCAGGCAAATCATTATTAATAAATATTGGTTCTGATATTATAGAAATATAAGCTTCTTTATCATCATAAATTTCTAAAATATGATCGATTAAATCATCCTCAGATTTATAGTCTTCATAGGATAAAAAACGTTTTTTATTAAAAACATTCCCCACTCGGGGATCACCATAATAGATGGGAATACCTTGACTTTCCAGAGCATCTGTTAATTTCTCTGTCACATATCCAGGATAAGACTGATTTTCAAAAGCAAAAACAAACTTATGTAGCCCAACAAACTCACGCTTACTACTAACCGCCCCCCCTACATTATTTTTATATTTCCCTCCTGAATTTACTTTCTTGCGAGCATTAAGTCTGTCGAAGAAAGCATTGCGTTTTATTCCATTAGGATTTGAGACTACGGTACAGCAAAATTGGTTTTTCTTATTCCAGATTTCGGATGCCTCACTTTTAGAAATCAACTTGGTTAACACTGCCGTCTTATCTAAAAACAAGTAACCATATGCATAATAAGGAAAATAGTATTGTGTACTACTTTTCGAAAATTCAAATGTTATAGAATAATCTGCTGCAAATCTTGGTGTACCCCTATTCTCTGCAGTATAAAACAATCTCGGACAATTATACTTTAGATAATCATTACCATAGCATGAGAAAAACAAAAAATCAGGATCCTCTGCAATTGTTATATCATAATACCCTGCTAACAACTTTGTAAATAGGTTATTCTTTGGATCAAAACCAGACCAGAAGTCTACAAAGTTGAGTTTTATTGTTGGTTTCATAAGTCTATACGGTGTCTACAAAGGTTTTCTCTGTGTGGTTAAACACCACCAATCCAACAAAGAAAGCAATTAGACTTATTAAAAAACTTGTTATAAAACCTCCAAATGCAATATGATCTGCCCCTAGAAGAACGTTTCTGTATAACTCGATAGTTTGTGCCAAAGGGTTTGCCTCTATAATCCACGCATACGCAGGACTTTTTATCTTGGCTTCACTTAATGGGTACATTACCGCACTTAAATACATTAATAAATTAATTCCAAAAGACACCAAAATAGTGAGATCTCTATATTTTGTGGTGAGAGAGCTCAAAATCATTCCAAATCCTAATCCTAACAGTGCCATATTAATTACACAAAAAGGAAACAACCACACTAAGTAAGACGGAGCAATTTGTGCTTCTTTATAGAAAACAAAATAAGCATAGAAAATAACAAAAATGAGCATTTGAATTCCATACTTAAATAATCCAGAAATCACCTTAGAAGCGGGAACAATAAACCTAGGGAAGTACACTTTACCAAAAAGCCCTGAGTTTGCAGTAAATGTAGAGCTACTAGTAGTGAGACTCTCCTTAAAATAATTCCAAAGTGTAACTCCCGCAAGATTAAATAAAAATGGAGGAACAACACCGGTATCAATGTTTGCAAAAGTGTTGAAGACAAGCGTAAAAACCACACTTGTAAATAATGGCTGAATTAAAAACCATAAAGGCCCAAGAACAGTCTGTTTATAGACAGTTACAATATCACGTTTTACAAAGAGAACTAATAAATCCCTATATCGCCAGATTTCCTTAAAATTTAAGTCTATTAGCTTTCCCTTAGGTTTTATTTCGTAAAGCCAGTCTTCGGCATCTTTCATTTTATCAACCATAAACCCTCTCTACTTACGACCTCTTATTAGCCTTCCTAACTTACCTAATAAGCCTCCTCTTCTTTCTTCCTCATGGTACCCGTTATTATAAGTACCATAGCCGTATCCATAACCGTAGCCTGCGCCATAACCATATTTACGCTTCTGT
Source organism: Dokdonia sp. 4H-3-7-5 (assembly GCF_000212355.1). NCBI lineage: Bacteria > Pseudomonadati > Bacteroidota > Flavobacteriia > Flavobacteriales > Flavobacteriaceae > Dokdonia > Dokdonia sp. 4H-3-7-5. Next base: position 2,298,652 of record NC_015496.1, on the reverse strand, counting down.
TGGAAATAGTTGAGTACGAAGCTTACATGTTTTATTTGTCCTTTTTCATACTTATCTGTAACCAGACCGAGCATGTCCTTCTTAGTATAACCTTGACGCACCATATATAGTGAAGCATCTACGTACGGCATTAACTCAAATGCATCAGAGACAAGGCCTAATGGAGGTGTATCAAAAACGATATAGTCATACTCTTCCTTAAGCTTATTAATAAACTCATGCATCGCATCACTTATAATAAGTTCCGACGGGTTAGGTGGTATAGGTCCAGAAAGGATAACATCTAAATGATCGATACCTGAAGGCTGTTTTACTTCGTCTAGCGTAGCGTCTCCTATCAAATAGTTAACAACACCTTTATCATTCTCAAGTTCGAAATCATCAAATATTTTAGGCTTACGTAAATCTAGCCCCACAAGCACTGTTTTCTTTTCGCTTAAAGCGAAAACGGAAGCAAGATTCATAGAGGTAAATGTTTTACCCTCACCACTTACACTTGAGGTTACTAATACCGTCTTTGCACCCGTAACTCCTTTCTTCTTGTACATAAACTGCAGGCCAGAACGCAAGCCTCTAAAAGCTTCTGCCATTGCAGATCGAGGATGATCACGCACTACGAGTCCAGAGGTACGCTTACTTTTACCTATCACTCCAAGTACAGGAATGGAAGAGCGTTTCTTAACATCTTCAGGAGTACCTATTTTTGTATCTAAAAAGAAGATAATTAGCACCAAGGCTAAAGGAATTACAATTCCAAAGGTTGCTGCCATTACCTTATTAAGTTGTGTATTTGGACCTATAGGTCCTCTACCCACGTCTTTTGCTTTGTCTATAAATAAGATATCTGAAACATTTGAGGCTTTTATTATCTCTGCCTCACTGCGTTTTGTGGTGTATAAATTATACGCTTCCTGACTTATGGTAAAACGACGTTGTATTTCTGCAAGTTCTTGTTCTTCTTTTGGAAACTGCCTTAGCTTACTTTCTGCTTGACCTATTTCTCTATTTAAGTTTGAAATTTGCGAATTAATCTGAGATTTACTGGATCTTATATTTTCAAACAAGACTGCTTTCTCTGCATCTATTCTTCTATCAAGATCTCTAAAAGCTGGATTACCTTCCTTTGCGGTATATGCAAGATTACTACGTTGTAAGGCAAGCTGGATAATACTTGACACCCCAGCTGTAATACTTCCTTCATTAATAAGAGAAACAGAAGGTGCAGGCACGTTTGTATAATCTGTACGTGTTCTTAAATATTCTTCTAACTGCTTGTAATAAACAAGTTGTCTTGCTAAATCATCTTTCTCGTTGTCTATCGTTTGTAGTTCCTCACTTATTTGCTCCGCTCCTCCGGATAGTGTGATAGCACTATTTTTATTTTGGAAGGAATTAAGATCATTCAATGCCTTATCTAAATCGACATTACTTGACTTAAGACTACTATCGATATACTTTATAGTTTTTGTAGCAAATAGATTCTTCTGGCGCAATTGCTCCTCTGTACGCACCTCAATACTCGCATTTAGGTAGTCTATAAGTCGTTTCTTATTTGTCCCTACAAGGCTTAACTCTAAAGTAGAACTTCCTCGCGGAGTTTGGGTAACTCCCATCCCACGATATCTTCCTGCGGTTCCATTAAAATTACCCATACTCACAAAGTACTCCTGACCTGCGGTAGGATAAACATCTGTGGCTAGCAATTGCCCTTTCAAAAATGGAGTATCTATAGTGTCACCTAACTTAAAAACCTGATCAAAATCTGCAGATGGTGCAGGTACCGTTGACGGTTTAAGCGTGTTATAATTAAATAATGAAGCATTCCCTCCACTAAAGGGTATAGTAAGCCTCATGCTACCATCTCCTTGATCTACTACAGTAATTCTCTTTCCATATAACTGCGGAAATGAGTCATTAAGTTTTAATTGAAAAGGAGTGTATCCATACACATCCTCAATGGCATATTTGCCTTGTTTTTGGTAATTAATGTAGTACTGTAAGTATTGAACAACACGCTCTGCATGTGTTCTAGATTTAAGCATGATAATGCTAGTTTGTACTTTATCTGTAGTGCCACCCCAGTTAAAAACCAAACTTGTGTTCCCTCCAAACATTTGATTTTGATCATCTTTTATAGAGATCATACTTGTCTCTCTATAAATAGGCACTTTACGCACATTTATGTAATGCGCTATAGAGAAGGCAATAAGCAATGATATCACAAATAACCACCAAAAGCTTAAGAGCCTAAACAGGAATCCCTTAAAATCAAAAAAACCTCCGGAGCTTTGTACGTCAAATTCTTCTTCCATCACTTATCGGGTTGCTAGTAATATTACAGAGGCTAGCGTCGTCACTAATCCTAAGATGGTAGTAAATGCCTGTAGCCCGGTAGTACCTATACCTATAGCCTTTTGAGGTAACGGGTTTACTGTTATAATATCATTAGGTTGTATGTAGTAGTAAGGTGACTGCATCACATCTATAGTTGTAAGATCCACATGGTGTACACGTTGCCCTCCTGGATATTGTCTTATAATAAGTACATCTGTAAGGTCACCCGTAAGTGGCACACCTCCAGCATTTGCTATCGCCTCAAGTATGGATACTTTCTCTGCAAGCACGTTTTGAGTTCCAGAGGCTCCTATCTCTCCTACCAGAGTATATCGTATTCCTGGTAGTTTTACAGTAACAAATAAATCGGCCTCATCTTTTATATAATCGGCTAGAAGTCTTTTTTCTATAATTTCTCTTATCTCGTCGGTTGTTCTACCTAAGACATTAATTTCTCCTAACTCTGGAACGCGGATGTTTCCATGAGTATCTATGGCAAAGCCATCATAATAAAAACCTTCATCAAGAGATACGCCTCCATTGCTGGAAGGATTAAAAAAGTCAACCAATTGTTGATCCAATGCCTTCAAGCGGATACTCAATATATCGCCTATTTGTACTCGGTATGGTGGTTGCTGTTGCTGTAGAGATACAATACTGTCTGTAGCGCGCTCTGTCTCGCGCAAATAGGTGATGTCTTTAAGGGGCACACAAGAAGCTGTACTCGCGATAATTACGAGTAAAAGCAGTATGATTGGGTATCTCATTTATGTAAAGTTAGGCATCACAAATATAGCATTTCATCGATAAAAATAAAACGTTCACAGATGGATGCTTAGTTATTAGCTTAAAATTATCAGAAATTAATTAAAAACAATGCTACGCAACGACTTAAAATCAAGTTATTTCTATTTGTAAGCGTTATTTTTGCTTTCGCGAAAGCGTAAACGCATACCCATAATACTAAAAAACTGGTTGACCACTCATGTGACCAACTAATCGTAAATGGTGCAACGTATTGCATCTACACTATTTCCTGATGAATTACCTCTCTGTAGAAAACGTATCAAAATCTTTTGGTGAACATCACCTTTTTAAAAATATCGCCTTCGGTATTAATAAAGATCAAAAAATAGGCTTTGTTGCCAAAAATGGAACAGGTAAAACCTCTCTCCTTAACATCATAGCAGGACTAGAAGCTCCAGATGATGGACAAGTAGTGAGTAGAAAAGGAATTGTAATTTCGTTTCTACCACAAGAGCCAGACCTGGATCCTAATCTTACGGTGGAGGAAACCATATTTGCTCACGATAACCCTATCCTTAAAACCATTGCAAACTATGAGAAGGCACTTCTCAATATGGAGGATGCAGATGCGTATCAAAAAGCGTTTGACGCCATGGAAGCTGCACAAGCATGGGATTTTGAAACGCAATACAAACAAATCCTATTCAAGTTAAAACTTGACGATATGGATCGCAAAGTTGAGCTACTCAGTGGTGGGCAAAAAAAGCGTCTTGCACTTGCTCAAATGATGCTTACCAAGCCAGATCTAGCCATACTAGATGAGCCTACTAACCACCTTGACCTTGAGATGATAGAATGGCTGGAAGAATATTTCCGCTCAGAGAATATCACTTTATTCATGGTAACACACGACCGTTACTTTCTAGAAAATGTATGTAATGAGATTGTAGAACTTGAGGGTGGCGTGCTTTACAGCTACAAAGGAAATTATGCCTATTACCTAGAGAATAAAGATGCTCGTGTAGCAGCATGGGAGACAGAGACTGGAAAAGCAAAGCAGCTTTATAAAAAAGAATTAGAGTGGATGCGTCGCCAACCTAAGGCTCGTACCACAAAATCAAAGTCTCGCATAGACGACTTTGCAGAGATTAAATCTCGCGCCCATGAGCGTCGCAATGACCACACTGTACAACTAGAGATTAATATGGAGCGTATGGGGAGTAAGATTCTCGAGTTTCATAAAATCAGCAAATCTTTTGGAGATCTTAAATTACTTGATCAATTTGAGTATGTATTTAAAACTGGGGAGCGCGTAGGGATCATAGGTAAAAATGGAACTGGTAAAACCACCTTCCTTAATATGATCACTGGCGAGCTAGCTCCAGATTCTGGAAAAGTGATTGTAGGAGAAACTGTAAAATTTGGTTACTACACGCAGAAGGGAATTAACATCAAAGAAGGTCAAAAAGTAATTGATGTTATAAAAGAATACGGAGATCACATTCCTCTTAAAAAGGGAAGAACCATTTCTGCTGGGCAGTTATTAGAGCGTTTCTTATTTGACCGCAAGAAGCAATATGATTTTGTAGAGCGATTAAGTGGTGGAGAGCGCAAGCGCCTTTACTTGTGTACTATTTTTATCCAGAATCCTAACTTCTTGATTCTCGATGAACCTACAAATGATCTAGACGTTGTAACGCTCAACGTACTTGAGCAATTTTTACTTGATTTCCCAGGTTGCCTCGTAGTGGTTTCTCACGACCGTTACTTTATGGATAAGATTGTAGATCACCTTTTTGTTTTTAAAGGAGATGCCGTGGTAGAAGATTTTCCAGGTAATTACTCAGATTTTAGAGCTTATGAGGGTGGGATAAGTAACGCTTTCGCGAAAGCAGAAAAAGAACAATCTCAAATAGAGAATAAACAAAAATTTAATGCCTCCATAGGAGAAACCGCTACCGAAACTAAGTCTTGGAAAGAGGAACAGCATACAGGAACGATAACCTTTAACGAGCAGAAAGAACACGCAAAGTTAGAACGTGAGATTGCAAAACTAGAACGCGAGAAAGAAGACAAGCAAAAACTCTTTTTAAATCCTGATCTTACTCAAGATCAAATCACCGAAGAAAGTCTGAAATTGCAAAAAATCATAGATGCGATTGCCTTAAAAGAGGAACGATGGTTTGAATTATCGTCTAAAATGGAAGGATAAGCAATTACAAACGACAATCTTTACCATAATAAAGACCATACAATAGCTCACATTCTATAAAGTGAACCAGTACAAACACTCCATACTCGCTTACCTAAAATGGCTTCCTAAGACGTTCCACCTTCATGGAATACACTCTCCTTTTATTTTTAAACTAGAGAAGGAAGTATTGAGAGGAAAGTCGGATCCTGCTATTTCACAAAAAATCAATACCTATAAAAAAGCATTACTAGATAATGAGACTAGTATAGAGGTGATGGACTATGGCGCAGGCTCTAGAGTATTTAAATCTGCTCAACGAGAAGTAAAAGATATTGCTAGGTACGCCGGTGCTACACATAAAAGAGTACTATTATTACAGCGACTTATGGCATACTTTCAGCCTAAAGAAGTGTTAGAACTAGGCACTTCGCTTGGTGTTGCAACTGCAGCACTAGCGATTCAGAACACGGCGCATGTCACTACTATAGAAGGTTGCCCCAATACTGCTGCCATAGCAAGGAAGGAGCTAGATGCAGCAAATGTTACTAACGTAACGCTTTGTGTAGGAGATTTTAATGATGAGATTGTAAAACACAATCACAAAAAGTTTGAATTTATCTATTTTGATGGAAACCACTCTAAGCAAGCCACGCTAGATTATGTGTCATCACTCCTAAGCACAACAACAGACAATACTGTCTGGATGTTTGATGACATTCACTGGTCACCAGAAATGACAGAAGCTTGGGATAACATTAAAAAAATGACAGAGATATCTGCGACCATAGACGCTTTTCATTTTGGGATGGCATTCTTTAGACCACAGCAGGCTAAAGAAGACTTTTACATTAGATTATAATTACACAAAACGAAATAATCTTGACCTAGTTTTCAAACCCATAGCGTTCAAACATCTCTCTTCGCTTTTCTTAAAACCTTATAGTTGTTGTATCCGAGATAAATTTTTACATAAATTGTGTAACATTTAGACGTTTACCTCTTCTAATAGCAAACCAAACATTCTATGGGCAACCTTATTAAAATTAGAAATATCATTCGTGACTTCCCATTAGGGACAGAGATTGTTCACGTACTCAAGGGTATAGACCTTGATATTGATAAGGGTGAGTATGTAGCTTTTATGGGACCTTCTGGTTCTGGAAAGTCTACGCTTATGAATCTTTTAGGCTGCCTTGACACACCTACCGCTGGATCATATGTTCTTAATGGACGTGACGTAAGCCAGATGACAGATGATGAGCTAGCTGAAGTACGTAACACCGAAATAGGTTTTGTATTTCAAACTTTTAATTTACTTCCTAGAACCACTGCTCTTGACAACGTAGCATTACCAATGGTATATGCAGGAATGTCAAAATCTGCACGTAATGCTCGTGCCGAAGAGGTACTTACAGATGTAGGTCTTGCAGATCGTATGGACCACAAACCTAACCAACTCTCTGGAGGGCAACGACAACGTGTTGCTGTAGGTCGTGCGCTAGTAAACAAACCATCCATCATCCTTGCAGATGAGCCTACAGGTAATCTTGACTCAAAAACTGGTGTCGAGATTATGGCACTTTTTGACGCAATACATGCCGCAGGTAATACCGTAATTCTTGTTACACATGAGGAAGATATTGCAGAGCATGCACATCGTGTAATTAGATTGCGTGATGGAGTCATTGAGAGTGACACTAGAAAAACAGATAAGTAACTACTTATAAAAAATAACATGAAGCGTCCCTAGGGACGCTTCAATGCATTATATACAGATAGTTTTCTTGTAAAAACCACAGCACCTACTTATCTTCACGTACATAAAAATTGTAAGATGGATTTTTTTAATAACCTCTCCCCTATCACACAAATTGTAGTGAGTATTATAGGAGTTGCACTCTTATTTCTTCTCGTATTTGCAAATAGTAAACGTAACACTACAAATCAACGTGGGAGAAGGACGCGCAAATTTGGAGAAGGTCTCAGTAAGAAAATGAAGGAAAGAGAAAACAAATAACTCTTCTGCTTGCGACTATAAAATTCACAAGATCTCAATCATGAAAATAGCAATGCAAGAATACAGATGAATCCTATTTACAAAGCAATCCTATTTGGAGTACTTACGGCAATAGGGTATATCATCATAAGTATTAGTAAAAAGAGATCTCAATCTTAAACAACAGTCAACACACTGGTTTATAATAAAACATAATGAAAGTATATACAAAGACTGGAGATGCAGGAACTACCGCTTTATTTGGCGGAACCCGTGTCCCAAAACATCATATTAGAATAGACAGTTATGGTACTGTAGACGAGCTTAACTCATTTATAGGGCTAGTGCGCGATCAAGAAATCGATGTGCGTAGTAAAGAAATACTCACGCATATCCAGAATAAGCTATTCACCGTAGGTGCTGTATTGGCAACAGATCCTGAAAAAATGGTGCTTAAGAATGGAAAGGATAGACTTAATATCCCAAAAATCAATGAGGAAGATATTGAGCTACTAGAAAAGGAAATAGATTGGATGGAAGCATCACTACCTCAAATGACGCATTTTGTGCTCCCTGGAGGACACACCACCGTGTCATATTGTCACGTAGCACGCACTGTATGTAGACGCGCAGAACGCTTGGCAACAGCACTTTATGAACTAGAGCCCTTTGACGCACATACTCTTAAATATCTCAACCGTCTTTCTGACTACCTATTTGTGCTGGCACGGAAGTTGTCTAAAGACTTACAAGCAGATGAGGTTAAATGGATACCTACAAAGCTAGATTAAGAGTACAGATTACGGAAACATCAATATTAAGAGGATGGAAAATTTTCGCGAAAGCGTAAACCACCACTTTACAAGGTCTGAAAGCCACGTTCTTACATTTATTTTGAAATAATCACCAATTCACTTGCATTTCTGCCTAGAAAAATTATTTTTGCACAAATTAAAAACACAAATGCTATGTACTGGACACTTGAACTAGCTTCTTACCTAAGTGACGCGCCTTGGCCTGCTACTAAAGATGAGTTGATTGATTATGCGATTAGAACAGGAGCACCACTTGAGGTTGTAGAAAATTTACAAGCTATCGAGGATGAAGGTGACTCTTATGATTCTATCGAAGAGATTTGGCCAGACTATCCCTCAGACGAGGACTACCTCTGGAACGAAGACGAATATTAAAAAAATATACCCGTTAAAACACTAAAAAGTCTCTCTATGAGGCTTTTTTTTTGATTAAATTTACGGGTTCAAGATTGACATAAAACAACACCATATTATGGGATTTTTAGATAATGTATTAAAGATTTTTGTAGGCGATAAGTCTAAACAAGATGTAGGAGCAATTACTCCTATTGTAGCCGAAATCAAAGCCCACGAAGCCGCTTTAGAAAAATTATCTCTAGATAGCTTACGCGAAAAAACAAACGAATTCAAAAGAACGCTAGCCGCTGCGCTTAAGGAAAATACAGACGCTGCCGAAGCGCTAAAAATAAAAGCAGAAGCTACCGAAGATATTGATGAGCGTGAGGACGTTTATGCAGAGATTGACAAGCTAAAAGATGAAGCTTACGAAATATCTGAAAAGACACTTACTGAAATACTCCCTGAGGCATTTGCCGTTGTAAAAGAAACTGCAAAACGTTTTACTAATAATTCTTCACTTGAAGTTACCGCATCAGAATATGACCGTCTCCTTAGTGCAACAAAAGATTATGTAACACTAGATGGTGATAAAGCAATCTGGGCAAACAGCTGGGATGCCGCTGGTAAAGAAGTAACATGGGATATGATTCACTATGACGTACAGCTCATAGGTGGTATCGCTATGCACCAAGGAAAAATTGCAGAGATGCAAACGGGAGAAGGTAAAACACTTGTGGCTACCTTACCGGTATATCTTAATGCACTTACTGGAAACGGTATACACTTAGTAACTGTAAATGATTACCTAGCAAAACGTGATAGCGCGTGGATGGCCCCTATATTCCAGTTCCACGGGATGACAATAGACTGTATCGATTATCACAGACCTAACAGTCCAGAACGTCGTGCCGCTTATGCTGCAGATATTACATATGGTACTAACAATGAATTTGGTTTTGATTACCTACGTGATAACATGTCACATAAACCGGAAGATCTTGTACAAAGACCTCCTAACTATGCGATTGTAGATGAGGTAGATTCTGTACTTGTAGATGATGCTCGTACACCACTTATTATCTCTGGACCTGTACCTAAAGGAGATGTGCATGAATTTAATGCGCTAAAACCACAGATTGAGAAAATTGTAAACATACAGCGCCAAGAGCTTGTAAAAGTACTTCCAGAAGCAAAAAAATTAATTGCTGCAGGAGATACTAAAGAAGGAGGCATACAATTACTACGAGTTTTTAGAGGATTACCTAAAAACAAAGCACTTATTAAGTATTTAAGTGAGGAAGGAATACGTCAGTTATTACAAAAGACGGAAAACTTTTACATGCAAGATAACAATCGTGAGATGCCAAAAATTGACGAGGCACTATACTTCACGATTGATGAAAAGAACAACCAGATTGAACTTACTGATAAGGGTATTGAAACACTTTCTGGAAAAGAAAATCCTGATTTCTTTACCATGCCAGAAATTGGCCTTGAGATAGGAAAAATAGAAGCAAAAGGCTTATTACCAGAAGAAGAAGCTGCCGAAAAAGAAGAGCTTTTTAAAGATTTTGGGATTAAGTCTGAGCGTATTCACACTATGAACCAATTACTCAAAGCATACACTTTGTTTGAAAAAGACACGGAGTATGTAGTAATGGATAACAAGGTGATGATTGTAGATGAGCAAACGGGTCGTATTATGGACGGGCGTCGCTACAGTGATGGACTACACCAAGCGATTGAAGCAAAGGAAAATGTAAAGATTGAAGATGCTACGCAAACATTTGCAACGGTAACACTTCAAAACTACTTCCGCATGTACCGCAAATTATCAGGTATGACGGGTACAGCCGTAACAGAGGCTGGCGAACTTTGGGAAATCTACAAACTTGATGTTGTTGAGATTCCTACTAACCGCCCTATTGCTAGAAAAGATAAAGACGATTTAGTTTATAAGACTAAACGTGAGAAGTATAATGCAGTAATTGATGAAGTAACTGAGCTTTCTAAAGCTGGAAGGCCTGTACTAATTGGTACGACCTCTGTAGAAATTTCAGAATTACTTGGAAAAATGCTTACGCTACGTAAGATTCCTCACAATGTACTAAACGCAAAACTTCACAAAAGAGAAGCAGATATTGTTGCAGAGGCTGGTAATCCAGGCGTAGTAACTATTGCTACAAACATGGCAGGTCGTGGTACAGATATTAAATTATCTGACGAAGTGAAAAAAGCCGGTGGTCTTGCTATTATAGGTACAGAGCGTCATGACTCTCGACGTGTAGACAGACAGTTACGTGGTCGTTCTGGACGTCAAGGAGATCCAGGAAGCTCACAGTTTTATGTGTCTCTAGAAGATAACTTGATGCGTCTATTCGGGTCTGAGCGTATCGCAAAGATGATGGATAGAATGGGTCTTAAGGAAGGTGAAGTTATCCAACACGGAATGATTTCAAAATCTATTGAGCGTGCACAGAAAAAAGTAGAGGAAAACAACTTTGGTGTACGTAAGAACCTTCTTGAGTATGATGATGTGATGAATATGCAACGTGAAGTGGTATACAAGCGTCGTCGCCATGCACTTTACGGAGAGCGTTTACGAGTAGATCTCGCAAACATGATTTATGATACTTCTGAGGTAATTGTTGAGTCAAACAAGCAAGCACAAGATTATAAGAACTTTGAATTTGAGCTCATCCGTTATTTCTCAATGACGAGCCCAGTAAGTGAAAGTGAGTTTGCAAGCAAATCTGCAAAGGACCTTACAGATATCATTTACAAAGCCTCTTTTGAGCACTACAGAGAGAAGATGACTAAGAATGCAGACCTTGCATTCCCTATCATCAAGCGAGTATATGAAGATCCTGCTGCAAAGTTTGAACGCATTGTTGTTCCTTTTTCTGATGGAACTAAAGAACTACGTGTAGTAACAAATCTTAAAGAAGCTTACGAGACTGATGGTAAGCAACTAGTAACAGATTTTGAAAAGAATATTACTCTTGCCATAATAGATGACGCTTGGAAAGATCACCTTCGTAAGATGGATGAACTTAAGCAGAGTGTTCGCCTTGCTGTACACGAACAAAAAGATCCTCTATTAATTTATAAGTTTGAAGCTTTTGAGCTTTTCAAAACGATGATTGATAAAGTAAACAAGGATGTAATTTCTTTCTTATTTAAAGGAGAAATTCCTCAAGGTAATCAGCAGCAAGTAAGTGATGCTTCTCAAGTGCGAGAAACTCGTGAGCAAACGCAGACGCAAAAGGAAGAAATTCCTAATCTTGATGAGCGTTCTACAGAAGCTAGAGCAGCTGGAAACACACAGCCACAACAGCAGCAAGTAACAGAAACCATCGTAAGGTCTCAACCTAAAATAGGTCGTAACGATCGCGTTACTATTAAAAACGTGATGAACGGTGAGACTAAGGAGGTAAAGTTCAAACAAGCAGAACCACTTTTAGCTAAAGGACAGTGGGTAATTGTACAAAACTAATTTCCACTTTTGATTATATAACAACGGCGAACTTTTTAAGTTCGCCGTTTTAGTTTCTTACATTATGGAAAACACTATAAAAATACTCTGTTCAGATATAGACGGCACTTTATTAAATAAAGAACGCTGGCTAAGTGATGAGACTGTTTACGCTTTCGCGAAAGCGGGATTACCCCTTATTCTAGCATCCTCAAGACCACCGCAAGCTATGAGGTACTTACAAGAAGGTCTGGGCAACCTAGGTGAGCCTCTAATAGCTTTTAATGGCGGGCTTATCATAAGCAGTGATAACACGGTTATAGAGAGCAACACCTTCCCTACTTCGCTACTCGATAACTTAGTAAGTCATCACGCTAAACATACTTACAACCTAAGTGTTTATAGTCATGAACACTGGTTTACAGATAAGGAAGATGAGTGGAGCTTACGCGAAATAAACAACACACGAGCGACACCAGTATATCAAACAGCCTTAGAAAGTCTTGATTTTTTAAACAAAGAGCATCTTGGAATCCACAAGCTCATGTGCATGGGAAATCCAGAGGAGCTTGATGAAATTATAGAACTTCTAACGCCCGCTTACGGAGATACTGTCCATTTTTACCGCTCTAAGGATACGTATATAGAGATCACTCCAAAAAACGTAGACAAGGCAACCGCTTTGAGAAAACTTCTAGTAGCCGAATATAACTATGAGATGAGCGAAGTAATGGCTTTTGGCGATAATCATAATGACGACGAACTCATAAAAAAAGTAGGATTAGGTGTTGCAGTAGCAAACGCCACAGACACCTTAAAGTCACTAGCAGATTATGTTAGTCCTTTTACAAATAAAGAGCATGCCGTTGCTCAAGCGATTAATAAATTTTTAATAGCAGATTAGGGTCTGGGCAGTTATTCTTGTAAAAATCTAAGGTGTTTTGGCTACCTACGCCAGCATAATCACCTTCCTTGCCTTCCATGTCTATTACAATTTGAAAGTGTAAGTGCGGCGCATAATCACCATTCACATCAGGATTTCCTAAGGTTGCTATGACCTCACCTGCTCCTACCTTTTGTCCTACTTCCTTACCTTCAAGAGAAGCTAGACTAAGATGACCATACAAGGTGTGAAAAGTATGTTCCCCTATCTTATGTTTTAAGATTATAGTTGGTCCATAATCACCAAAGTTCTCATTACGCTTAAAACTATGTATCTCGCCCTCTAGAGGGCTCAGTACTTCTGTACCTTCATCACACCATAAGTCTATTCCTAGGTGGATATTACGTTTGTCTTTTGGGTCTTCGGCTTGAAAATAATCTGATCGATCATAAAGTGGTCGCTGCTCCAAATAGCCACCATAAGCAACTTTGGCATCATTTTTTGCAAGATATGATTGTAAAAAAACATGGTGCTCATGCGGGCGTGTGAGCATATCAATATCCAAGTCCCTATTAGCTGTAGACAAGTCTAAAGGAAAGTAATCCTCCTTTTGAAAGGTAGGATTTATGATGGGTGTGAATTGCTGTGTAAGCGAACTAAAAAAATTGTTATTCATAGAGAGTCTATTACACTATAAAAGTACTTAATATAGTGTGAACACAAAAAGCAGCCATAGCTGCAAAGTAATTAAATATTTAATCCTTACCTACTGTAGTACTACGTCACTATACTTTGCATTAATAGTGATCGTATTTGCGCTACTGCGTGATTTATGAAAACCATTTACCATCTCTGTAGATCCGTTTTTCATAGACTTTGTTTCCAATTGTTTCGGAATAAAAAAGTCGTTATGATCTCCGCTATAATTGAAGTTAAATGCAGATTGTGGTAACCTCAATGAAAGATCACTGTTTTCTAAAAATATAGTAAGCGATCCAAAGTTATCACTCACTTGAGGTATGGATAGCTTACCGAAAGATCCCGATATCATGCCAGTTCCATCAATCCGATTTATATTTACATTACTAGAGTTTGACGTTACCTTGATGTTATTTGCAGTTGAGATGTTACATTCTTTCACATGATTCACATCAAGAGTTCCTTCATTCCAATTTGCAACAGCCACTGGACTATAAGAAACATCGAAGGAGGTTTGCCCTCCATCGATGTTTGTTGCTACAAGGCTTCCATGTGAGATTGTAGCTTTTGCATTATAAGCATCTACCATTCTCACTTTACCATAACGTACATTTAAGTCCAGCTCAGCCTTTTTAGGCATTTTGATGATTATTATACGTTTTACATTTTTATTTGGCTTTTTAGATCCATTATTTTCAGAGTCCCAATTAAGGCTAAAGTGGCTACTCTTGTTTCCCTTTTCGTCCTTAGTATGTTTTTCTTCCCACTCACCTTCGTGGTCTTCTGCCCAGCGCTCCATTTTCTTTCCAAAGTTTTCACCCCACTTTTCCATGTCTTTCCCAAAAGATTCTCCCCACTTCTCCATAGACTTACCAAAATTCTCTCCAAAAGATTCTCCCCATGCTTCCATAGACTCACCAAAGTTTTCTCCCCAGTCTTCCATTTTCTTTCCAAAATCTTCTCCCCAAGCCTCTACATCATCCAGCCATTTATCAACCTCACGCACGCTCACTCGAGTGTTATACTTTCGATTTAGCTTATTTACATATGCTTGTTTGTCCTTCTCATACTCATCACTATCAAAGGTCATATTACCTCCACTTTTAAAAGGCCATCTAGGTATCCCAGAGCGATCTATAAGACGCTCACTCCAATCCTCAGAGTTGCGCTCAAATTCCTTCTCCCACTTCTCCATTTTTTCTTCAAATTCTGGGCCATAGCTTTTATCCACTTGCTTCTCCCATCTATCTAGATAAGCTCTTCCTTCTCTCTTGTATGCTTCATGGTCAAATTTCATCTTTCCCATTTCTTCATAAAACTCATCTGGTAATCGTTGTCCAGATATTCCTTCTAATAGAGGCCCCACAAGGCCATTCATTACTGGCTCCACTAGGCTAAGGGATTGACCTATAATTTCTCCAAGGTCGAGATCGAGATCGAGATTTAGATTACCTATATCGTTTCTATCATACACCTTTGCATCGCTATAACCACCTTTACTGGTGATACGCACATTATTACTATTACCCGACACATTCAAGTCCCATGATCTTAAAGCATCGCTAGCATCTTTACCTTCTACATAAGCTTCTACAGACACTTCATTTTTATTCCATGTTTCAAAAACTACATCTGCATAGCGTGTATCTATTGTGATAGACACATCCTTATTAACTGAGAATCGCTCGTTTAGTTTTTCTTTTTTGCTTTGTGCAAATACACTTCCAGAAGCCACAAAAAGCAGCGCTAGGAAGGTCCAAAATATGTTTGACTGTTTCATTTTATACGGTTTGAATTGCTGCTTCTTGTTGAGCAGCGTTTTTCATTTCTTTTAATTTAGACTTGAGCTTTATCATGAGCTCTACTCGTAATTTGAGATTCTCAATCATCGCACTTACCATTTCATCACTTACTCCACTTTCGGTAATTTCACGATTGAGGCTCTTATACTCTTCATCTAGATCAGACAGTTGCTTCATAAAAGCATCTATAAGTTCTTTGTTATCATCTGTAATTTCTAATCTCGCAATCTCAAGATTTACACTTGCGAGGTAATAATCCTCCACTCGTTTAAATTCTGGTGAGATGGCGCTTAGTAATACTTCTGGTTCTGCACTTTGTTTTTCACTTGTCTCTACCTCTACTAATTGTTGACCTCCCGCTTTCGCGAAAGCGTTATTATACACCATAAATACAATTCCACCAGCTACAATAAGTACTGCTGCAATTTTCATCCATAAATAGATACCTCCTTTAGCCGAGGTTTTCTGCTCTTGAATAGGTAAGCGTTCTTCAAGCAAATTCTCAAAGCGACGTGTATGTCCCTCGCGCAGTGATTGCTTACTGTCGCTATCATTCTTCATGAGCTCTCTAATATCCTGTGCCATAATTAAGCGTCTTTAATTGTTCTTGAAGTTTTTTCTTCCCGCGGTGCACCAGCGTTCTTGAAGCCACTTCTGTAATCTGTAATATTTCTGAAATTTCCTGATGATCATAGCCCTCTATTAAGAATAGCATAAGAGGGAATTTATACTTTTCAGGGAGTTCGCTGATAACGTTTTTCACATGTTCTATAGTGACGTCGTCACCTACATCCCAACCCTCGTCATCATCTACCTTGCCCATTACTTCCTCATTAAGAGGGATAATCACTGCTTTTTTTGCCTTAATCATGTCGAGACTTTTATTAATCACGATACGCTTAAGCCAGGCTCCAAAGGTGACTTCTCCAGTAAACTGGTGCAACTTTGCAAAGGCGTTTATAAACCCCTCATGCATCGCTTCCTCTGCTTCAAATGAATTTTTTAAGAATCTAAAGGCGACGTGGTACATACCATCACAATACTTATTGTACAGCTGCAGCTGTGCCTTGCGATCATTAGTTTTACATTTTTCTATGATTTCAGTAACTAGCAAAATGGTTGGTTGGTTTTGATGGTTGTGATTGCTATTCTCTCTAAAGACGACGCTATTTTCTCAATGTTGCAAATGAGCTAAAAAAATACGACATTAACAGAAAATTAAGATACTCTATGATTTTTGAATAAACTATTCTTAAATATAGAGGTATTAACAGTAAGTTAGTAAACCTACGTTTAATCCTGAATTATATTTGACATCAATAACTAGCCCTATGAAGCACCTTGACTTATCGTACGAAAAATTAAATGATCTACTAGATGAATGCTTCTGGGCAGAGCGACGCTACTTTAACGCCGCCGAAGATATCCAGATTACAGAATATAAGCGCTTTCTGAGTCATGAAAGCGTGAATAGAAATCGCTTTTGCCATAAAATTGTAGAGCGTATGTCACAGGAGGGCATTGAGCCTAGTAGATTAGACATCGTTAAAGGAAATTCTAACCGTGACTGGATTGAAGTAAAGGCGGCTCTAGAAAATAGCAAACCTAAATATCTTATAGGAGAGTGCATGGTACAAGATGAAGTTGTCCTTAACTTACTTAAGGATATTATAGATGATGGATGGCTTCCAGTGAATATTCTAGAAGTACTTGTACCTATGGAGTTTCAAATGAAGCAATCACACATTGAACTCTTGAAGCTTAAAAAGAAAATGAAAAAAAAGAAGCAAAAAGTAAAAGAGAAAAAGCTTAAGAAGAAAAAATCAGGTGTTATAGATTTTAAAAGAATAAGCGCCTCAAAATAATATAAACCACCAAATGGTGGTTTTTTTTTGATGTAGATGTTTGTAGAAAGTAGTAATTTGGTATTACCATTGTGAGCGACAAAAACACACCCATAAACAAGAGTATTAATCCTGCATTTTACAAAAAAAGTAAGAAGCAAGGCACTATTGATGTATCACAACTAGCCCAGCGATTAATTACTGGTAATATTACCGCATTATCACAAGGAATCACATTAATAGAAAGCTCGGTTCAAGAGCATCAAGTAAAAGCCCAGCAACTTATAGAACTGTGTTTACCCCATGCCAATAAATCTGTTAGGCTAGGAATCACAGGTGTTCCTGGTGTAGGTAAGAGTACATTTATAGAAAGCTTAGGAAACTATCTTACAGATCAAGAAAAAAAAGTAGCCGTACTTGCGGTAGACCCTACGAGCTCTGTTTCTCATGGAAGTATCTTAGGTGATAAAACGAGGATGTATGAGCTATCTCAAAACCCAGATGCATTTATACGTCCTAGCGCATCTGGAGACTCTCTAGGTGGCGTAGCTCGCAAAACGCGAGAAGCGATCATACTCTGCGAGGCTGCAGGCTTTGATACTATTATTATTGAAACTGTAGGCGTGGGACAGAGTGAGACCGTAGTACACTCTATGGTTGATTTCTTTCTATTACTAAAACTTGCCGGAGCAGGAGATGAACTACAAGGAATCAAACGCGGGATTATAGAAATGGCAGATACCATTGTAATCAATAAAGCAGATGGTGGTAATGAAAAGGCAGCACGGCTGGCTAGATCTGCCTTTGCAAAGGCATTACACCTTTTCCCACCTAAGCCTAGTAACTGGTCACCAAAGGTTATTACTTGTAGTGCACTAGAACATTCAGGGATTTCAGATTCTTGGGACTTAGTTTCAGATTACTGTAATCATACAAAGGCCTCTGGATATTTTGCTAAGAAAAGAGCAGAGCAGAACAAGTTTTGGCTATTACAAACTATAGAGAATACTCTTAAGGACACGTTTTATAATAACAATGACGTGAAGTCAACGCTTCCCGAAATTCTCGAGAAAGTTGCTCGCGGTGAGGTGTCACCTTTTAAAGCTGCAAAATCACTAATCGCAACCGCCGATTCTTAGGCCCACTTTGCTACGGCCCACTGCTGTAGTCTATAGATTCCAAAGCCAATTATTGCTCCTATTACCCAACCTGTAAGCACATCACCTGGATAATGAACGCCTACATAAATACGGCTATAACCTACCATCGCAGACCAAAAAAGCAGTATAAAGATTAGATTCTTATGTGTTGATTTTAAGGCAAGACCTGCAAAAACAGCAACTGCCATACTATTTCCCGCATGCGCAGAATAATAACCATAACGACCACAGCGCTCTGCTACATATCGTATAATGCCTTTAAAGTCTTCTACTCTACAAGGACGTGGTCTTTCAAAACCATGCTTAAAAGCATTTGCTAGTTGGTCTACACACGTAATGAGTAACGCAACCGCAACTACTGTTATCAAGGTTCCTTTTACACCAAACTTTTTATAAATAAAAAAAAGTAGTAGGACATATAAAGGAATCGAGCTAAGCTTATTTGTAACAATAAGCCAGAATTGATCCCACGCAGGTGACCCTAATCCGTTGAGGAAAAGGAAAAAATCTTGATCGTATTGGATAAGTTGGTCCACCGTTTATTGCTCTTTGTCAAACTTTTCCATCTCAGCATCATACCACTCGGTAGCATCTTTGATGGCATTTTCTGTTTCTGAGGCTAGCTCGTCTTCGTCTTGACGGTCAAACTCTTCAAACCATTCTATCTCATCTATCGTAAGGTCAATTATAAACCTTGGAAACTCGGTATGTATCACAAAAATATGATCTGAAAAATCTGAATTATCGCCTAAAAGGAACTTAGGTACTTTCATAAATATCGTATTATTACTGTTGGTCTATTAATTTCTTGCTAAGGTAATTAAATCTAAAGTACAACATCACTGCAGAAGCCGTAAGCCCTGCTAGCAAACCTACCCAGACACCTTGCACACCCATTTGCTCATCTTTACCCATATACCACATTATAGGAAATCCTATTATCCAGTAGGCTATAAAACAGATTACAGTGGGAATATTTACGTCTTGCAATCCGCGCAATGCTCCTAGTATAGTTACTTGCACACCATCACTTAGCTGGAATAAGGCTGCTACAATTAATAATTGGGCTGCTAGAAAAATCACTTCTGGATTATCTATATAAAATGGAGGAAGCCAGTCTTTAAGCAATATAAATCCTACTGCAAATACAGCTTCGATTAAGAAACAGAGTATAAAAATAGAAAAAGCGATACGTCGTAGGTTAGGAAAATCGGCTTTACCTTTTTGATTCCCTACGCGTATGGTTGCCGTTACTCCTAATCCTACCGCGATCATAAATGTCATAGAAGCTAGATTAAGCGCAATTTGATTTGCCGCTTGTGCATTCGTTCCTAGTATTCCAGATAGAAATATAGCAGCTGTAAAAACGCCTACTTCAAAAAGCATCTGTAATGCTGTTGGAAATCCTAATTTAAATAAGGTTTTAGACTCAGCAAGCTGGATGTGCTCCTTACTTCCCCAGTGAAAATAGGGTTTGAATTTACGCTTTCGCGAAAGCATAAAAATCAGCAGCGCCACCATAAAGAAACGAGAAATTAATGTTCCCCAGGCTGCACCTTCTACTTCTAATCTTGGGAATACCCAGATTCCATAAATCAATACATAGTTAAAAACAACGTTGACCACATTTGCTACAATAGTAGCATACATTGCATATTTGGTTTGTGACAGGCCATCTGCAAACTGCTTGAAACCCTGAAATATCATAAGCGGAATCATAGATAGTGCTACAATCTCAAGATATGGAATTGCCAGTTCTACCACCTCTGGCGGCTGATCAAGCATATATAATAAAGGCTTTGCGATTAGTAGCGTAATAAATAGTAGCACGCCATTTATGGTACACATAATGACACCATGATGAAAGTGCAAGCGACCTTTTTCTATATCACCTTTTCCATCTGCCTCTGCTACAAGCGGAGTGATGGCAAATGAAAATCCGATACCTATAGAAAGTGCAATGAACACCAAGCTATTGCCTAGACTTACTGCTGCAAGTTGTGCTGCACCCAGCTGTCCAACCATCAAATTATCTGCTAGTGCTACAAGAATATGACCTAGCTGTCCCAACATAATAGGATATGCTATTTTAAGATTGATGCCAAATTCCTTTGTGTAGTCTGAGAATCTCATTAATTAGATTTGATACGCTTTCGCGAAAGCGCAAAAATACTTCATCCCATAGAAAGAGCGTCTAGATTTCAACCTATTTACTATCTTGAAGCTTGTAATTAATACTGGAACTGCCTATGATCACAAATCCCATCGAAATAGACCTCGCATTGCGCGCTATTATTAAACGCCACGAGCATCACTTACAGGTGAGAAAAGACGATAGCGCAGGCCTAGAAGTGGCAGGCACCATACCAACTATGCAAGGAAAACAGAAAGTAGATGGTTTTTATTTTGCCAGTGTCATCCCAAAGCCCAAGGACTGCAGGTTGTACTTCTTCCCTATTTATACAGATGTAGCTGCATTTACAGACATAGATCCTGCGTTGAGGAAATGCTTAAAAGGAAAAAGCTGTTTTCACATCAAAAAAATGGACGCCTCACTTGAGGCGTCCATTAGTGATATGATAGATAAAGGCATTGCCATTTATCAAGAAAAAGGGCTGCTGACATCCACTTAAGAATTAGAATAAAACGTATTGCAGTTTAAATTCTAACAATGGATAAACAGTGGCATCCTCATCTGTAAATAAATAACCTAGTCCGAATTCGCATTCGTAATTAAGGTTTCTTGTGATGTTTCTGCGTAGACCATATTTTGCTCCTACAAGATAAGTAGTCAGATATCTTACATTACGCTCTTCTGTTGCCACTGTGAAATCAGGAATTACTTGAAACTCTGCAGCCCAAAAGTTCCCTGCATTCTGTGTGAGCTTTTTTCCTTTTTCAAAGCGGCGTTCTCTGTTATAATAATAACGCGCACCTACAGATAGATTACCTGCAAAGGTTAAGTCAACATCTTGATTACTTCCACCACTAACTCCTACAAGTTGATAAGAGGCATTAAAATGGGTGGTAAACTTATTACCAAGAACTCGCTCATAAGTTAATCCTGCACCAATGATATTTAAGTTTGCACTAAATAAATTTTCTAGTGGTACAGGTGCATTATCTTGCGCTGTGATCCAACTAGACCATAAAATAAATACTGTTAGTAAGAACTTCTTCATATAGTTTTATACAAGTATAAATTAAGTTTCCAACTATTGCTTAATTGGCATCTGCATTAACTTTGCTGGACGCTGTATATAATTATCCATCAAATATAACAGGCTAGTCATTGTGGCAGCGCCTAGTTCAAGTTCTCTTTTATTTACTTCATCAAAGGTGTCATTTGCTGCATGGTGATGGTCAAAATAGCGTTGCGAGTCTGGACGCAGTCCTGCGAGTACAATACCATCATTTGTAGCTTTAAGCGGACCAATATCTGCACCGCTTCCTCCTCTTGTAAAGTCGTGGATTAAATAAGGTTCAAATAATCCTTTCCAGCTCAATACTTCGTTAAAATTACGATCATCACTATCAAAAGAAAAACCTCTTGGTGTAAAGCCGCCAGAATCACTTTCTAAAGCAAAGACATGGTTTTCACCTTTTGCCTTAGCTTCTTGTGCATACTTATTACCACCTCGAAGACCATTTTCTTCATTCATAAACAGCACTACACGTATGCTATGTTTAGGCCTATATCCTATTGCCTTCATTAATCGCAACGCCTCCATACTTTGCACTACTCCCGCACCATCGTCATGCGAGCCGTCTCCTAAATCCCAAGAATCTAAATGACCACCTACAACCATATATTTATCTGGATATTCACTTCCTGTAATTTCAGCTATCACATTATGCGACTCTACATCTCCAAGATTCTTACAAGACATTTTATAGAAAAACTTGGTATCAGGATTTAGTTTTAAGGATGTACTTAAAAGCTCAGCTCCTTTAGTACTTATTGCAGCCGCAGGAATACGTTTAGAATTAGGCAAATCACCATAAGACATGGAGCCCGTATGAGGGTAATCATCAAGACTATGTGTCACAGATCTTACAATCACACCTACCGCTCCTAGCTTTGCTGCTTCCATCGCTCCAGCATAACGCTGGTCTACACAACCACCATATGCTTGAAATGTCAAGATAAGCTCGTCGTTCATAGGTCTGTTAAAGAATACAATTTTTCCCTTGACCTCATCGGCACTAAGCGCCTTCAACTCTTCTATACCCATTACCTCAACTACATTTGCTTTGAGTCCAGTAGTTTTTGTAGCAACAGATCCTCCAAGCGCACAAATAGGCACAGACGTAGTACTTGCATTATCTCCTTCTATAAATGCTCTTTCGGCTTCACCACGTATCCATTTTGGCACCATGACTGGTTGTAACCACACCTTATCAAGACCGACTTTTTCTAGTTCGCTTTTTGTCCAGGTCACGGCTCTTTCGGCTCCTAGGCTTCCGCTTAGTCTCGATCCTATTTGGTTAGACAGATGATCTAGCCACTCGTAGCTTTGCCCTTCTGTAAGCGCTGCCGAGTATATTTTTCTCACAGTAATTGAATCATTTTGCGCTTTCGCGAAAGCGGAAACAACTACTAGTGCAGTCGCAAGTATATAACGTAAATTTTTATTCATTGCTCAACTGTTCTTTATAATCGGCAAGATTTGCCTTTGTTTTATCGTCTAATTCTGGCTCTTGGATATCGTCATATTGTGACAGTGTCTCTAGTAATATGGTCGCTACAGCAAGTCTAGCTGCCGGCTTATTATCTGCTGGAATCACATACCACGGAGCCTTCTCTGTCGATGTGCGATTTATGGCGTCCTCATAATATTCTTGATAAGTATTCCAGAGCTTGCGCTCCTTTAAATCTCCAGCCGAAAATTTCCAGTTCTTCTCTTTCTTATTAAGTCTGCGTAATAATCTATCTTTTTGCTCATCTTTAGACAAATGCATAAAGAATTTATAGATAATGGTTCCGTTCTCTGTAAGATGCTTTTCAAAGTTTTTGATTTGCTCAAATCGCTTATCCCAAAATGCCTCATCGACATCATCTATGCTGTGAACGTTAGGCAATTTTTCTCCTAAAATATATTCTGGGTGCACTCGAGTTACAAGCACATTCTCATAATGCGTGCGGTTATGCACGCCAAATTTACCGCGCTCTGGTAATGCTAAGTAATGACGCCACAAGTAGTCATGACTTAATTCTAGCTCTGTAGGTACTTTAAAACTTTGTACCTCAACACCGCGTGCATTAAAATCCTTAAAGACTTCACGTATGAGACTATCCTTACCAGAAGTATCCATCCCTTGAAGACAAACAAGCACGCTATATTTATCATGCGCGTACATAGTGTCTTGAAGTTTGCCTAATTTCTTACGTATTTTCTTAAGCTTACTTTCTAGCTCCTTCTCTTCTACGTCTGGAAACAAGGTGGTCTCTCTATCTGAAAGTGTCACACCGTTAGTGATTTTATAGTCTTCTGGTTTAATGTCACTCATAATTATATTATTTACTAGCAAATAGTTTTACATCCCCTTCTGACACTTCTGGGCCACTTAAGATAATAAGTCGTTCAACTACATTGCGCAGTTCACGTATATTTCCAGTCCAGTCATAAGCTTTAAGTAAATCAATAGCTTTGTCTGAAAATGATTTTTTTGCGGTTCCTTGCTCTTGAGAGATTTTCTTTGCAAAGTGCTCTATGAGAATTGGGATATCATCTCTGCGTTCATTGAGCGCTGGCACTTTAATTAAAATTACTGCTAGCCTGTGATATAAATCCTCACGAAATCTTCCTTCTGCTATTTCTTCTTTTAGATTCTTATTAGTTGCCGCCACTACGCGCACATCCACTTTAATGTCTTTATCACTACCTACACGTTGTACACGGCTTTCTTGTAAAGCTCTAAGTACTTTGGCCTGTGCAGAAAGACTCATATCTCCTATTTCATCTAGAAAAATAGTTCCACCGTTTGCCGCTTCAAACTTCCCAGCGCGATCTTTATTTGCACTAGTAAAAGCACCTTTCACGTGGCCAAAAAGTTCGCTCTCTATAAGTTCTGACGGGATGGCAGCACAGTTTACCTCTATAAGTGCTCCTTTTGCACGATCACTTTTTTCATGCAGCCAGTGTGCTACTAGCTCTTTACCGGTACCGTTAGGACCAGTAATCAAAACTCTAGCATCTGTAGGAGCTACTTTTTCGATCATTTCTTTGATTTGATCGATCTCCTTACTCTTACCTACCATCTCGTATTTCTTACTCACCTTTTTCTTAAGCTGAATATTTTCTACGACAAGGGTTTTACGGTCTAGTGCGTTGCGTACCGTATTAAGTAATCTATTAAGGTCTGGCGGCTTAGATATATAATCAAAAGCCCCTAGGCGCATCGTGTTTACGGCAGTATCTAGGTCACCATGTCCTGAGATCATTACCATAGGAGTTTCTGGCTTAAGCTTACGTGCAGCTTCAAGTACTTCTACTCCGTCCATCTTAGGCATTTTAATATCACAAAGGACTAAGTCATAATCTTCCTCGCGTATCTTATTTATACCTTCTAGTCCATCTGCAGCTTCTTCTACTTGGTAATCCTTACTTTCTTCTGATAGTATTTTGGTAAGCACACGACGTATCGCAGCCTCATCCTCTATAATTAAAATCTTTGCCATTGTTATATTTTAAATTTTATACCTGAACGACCGTAAAATGTATTTCTGTCGTTTATGGTAAATACATCATCTCTATCACCATCACGCAATCGTATGTCATTTATAATCGTGTGTCCAGCATATATATAGAATACTAAGTGTTTTGTAAAACAGTATTCATATCCTACGCCAAATAGTGCTACCATCATAGAGATACTCTCTGCCGTTTCAAACTCACCAGCAGGTATCGCAACATCTACATTATCTTGGATATTTGCATAAAATCCATCAAGCGTAACAAAACTCTGGAGTATGTGCCTACGATCTTTCCCAAAATAGCGTTTTATATTTGATTTTGGAACACCTAGTGTATATGACCAGTCTGGATGAAATTCTTTATAATAGTTTACAAAAGGTAATGGAAATGGTCTTCCAGATTCTGTATCATAGCGACCACCAATTATAAGTCGCCACGGTTTATCCAGACCTTCATTTGTTTTATCGTTAATAAAATATAAGGCCCCTGTGTGCACATAATCACTACTAGCAGCAGATCCTGTGCTAAAATTTGAGGTTACCGTAGTTCCTAATTTTGCTCCTATCCGCCATTTTTCGCTTATTTTCTGGGTATACCCTAGGGAGATACTAAAAGATTGAAACCTATCTAAATCCTCACGACTAAAAGGCACAACATCTTCAAACTTTAAATTCACATTACGATATTCAAATCCAGGGACTAAGTATGTATCCTCTTTAAGTTTTATAGGAACATTAATAAATGTTCTAAACCTCCTAAATGAATTATCAGACTGCTCCTGCGGGAAGTATGTATACTCAAGCCTAGCTAAATCTGTAAGCTGAGCAAAACAAGTACCACTCAACAGTAGTAATACTATAATAATGTTAGTCTGTTTATTCATCAATCATATCATTTTTAGGGGGTTCGATATTGGTGTTAACTGCGGTTTTATTAGGTGTATACACTGGGTTTGCCGTATTAAAAAGATGTACATCCCTCTGTGGAAAAGGAATGGTAATCCCGCTTTCGCGAAAACGATCGTCTATTGCATACCTAAGCGCACTTTTGATTCTTGGGTCTACAAAACTATCTCTCACAAAAAAATATAGACCAAAATCTAGCGAACTATCACCAAAGTTTTCAAAAAGCGCAAAAGGCTTTGGATGCTTTAAAATCTCAGGATGTGCGACTGCACATTCTAGTAATATTTTTTCTACTTGTCTCGTATCACTTCCATAAGCAACACCCACTTTAACGTTCTCTCGGGTAGTTTTATGGTTTTGAGTGTAATTATAAACAGTATCAGTTATAAACTTATGATTGGGTATTATTATAACTTTATCATCTCTTGTTAATGCTCTTGTAGTCCGCAGTTTTATTTCAAACACACGACCTACTCTTCCATCCATTTCAATAATATCTCCTGCAGATATAGACTTATCTATCATAATAAGTATACCACCTATCACATCTTGAAATACCTCTTGTAATGCAAGACCCAGACCAACAAATAACGCTGCAGATGCTGTGAGCAGCACCGTAATATTAATCCCTGAGGCACTCATTGTAGCAAGAACTACCACTATATAAGCGATATACTTTATAAACTTAAATACGCTTACAAACTTAAGCTTGTCATCGCCTTCCATTTTACGTGTCATTAACACACGTATCCACTTAAGGAGAATGCTTGTGAGTATAAAAGCTATTATTAGAATGATAAGGTGACCCACTGTAAAACCTATATGATTAGGCTCTTTACCTACACTTATAAGTTCGAAGCCTAACCATTCCTTGATGGTTCCCCATACGTCTTGTTCAATAATATCTTTTACCTTCTCTACAGTCTCTTCCTGCAGGACAAGAAGGAGTGCTAGTATCTTAACCATTTTATTAAATCTTTATAAGTAGGCTTCTTACCATACATCAATATCCCTACGCGATATATTTTTGACCCAAACCATACTGTAAACACGAATGATGCCACTAGTAAGGTAATTGATAGCGCTAGTTGCCATACTGGAACCTCAAATGGTATACGCATCAACATCACTATAGGTGAGGTAAGCGGTATGATAGAAAAAACTGTTGCTACGGTACCATGAGGATTATCTATCACTGCAAAAAAGCCAACATAAATTCCCAACATTAACGGCATAATGATAGGTAACATAAACTGCTGTGTATCTGTTTCATTATCTACTGCTGCACCTATTGCCGCATATATAGAGCTATATAAGAAGTATCCTCCTATAAAATAAATAAAGAATCCAACTACGAGTTGCAATAGCGGAAGTTTTTGAATTTCTTGTAGTAACTCAATCACCATCCCAGGGTCTTCTGCAATTTGTTGCGCTTGAGAAGCAGCAGGGCTCGCCGCTGATGCCGCCGAAGGATCTATACCGAATACGGTGGTTAATACCACTAGCAATATTCCTCCCACAATAACCCAAATTGAGAATTGCGTGATTCCCGCAAGGGTAGTACCTAATATTTTACCCATCATTAATTGGAAAGGCTTTACAGACGATATGATTACTTCAATGATTCTATTAGTCTTTTCTTCGATTACAGAACGCATCACCATGTTGCCATAAATGATAATAAACATCATTAATAAGTAACCCGCAGCACCTCCAAAACCAGCTTTCACCCAGTTACTCATCTTAGAACTCGTCTCCCCAGAAAAGTTTTCTATTTGCACATCTATACTGCTTTTGGCAGTTTCAAGTGTATTCAAATCTATGCCTTGAGCGATGAGATTTTCATCGGTCATTTTCTTTTCAATGCGCTTTTCTATATCTCCTATAAAACTAAAAGAAGGTGTTTCATTTCCATAAAAAGTTACAGCATCTTCTACTATAGCAGGATTATCATTAATATGGATAAGCCCATAATAACCTTCACCTTTTGCAACCTCTTTTCCAGCTTCCAATCCTTGATCACTTAGATTGAGATACGTGGTTTGGTCTGTATTAAAAAATACAGTTTCAAATTGCCCAGAGTCGTCTACTACTACAATAGTGCGTTTATCTTCGCTATTGAGTTGAGTAAGGTAAGAGATTAATAAAACCATCCCCACAAGTATAAGCGGACTCAAAAATGTCATTATTAAAAATGACTTATTACGCACTCTGGCAATGTATTCTCTTTTTATAATTAAGGTAAGAATGCTCATTTGTTTTGGCTAACTGTTTGAATGAAGATATCGTTTACACTTGGTATCACTTCCATAAAATGGGTGACTTGTCCATGATTTTTTAAGGTTGTAAGCAATTCGTTTGGTGTAGACTTATCGCCCATTTCTACACGAAGTTTGCGTTCATTACCTAAACTTTTAAAATGTGCTGGAGTTACTTTAAAAGCAGCTTTGAGTTCTTGTTCTGCTTTCGCGAAAGCGGTCTCATCTACAACTTGAACTCCTACATCAAATGTATTGTTTTGGTATGCCCTCTTGATACTGTTTACCTCGCCATCAAGAATTTTATTAGATTTATTGATAAGTGCTATATGATCACAAAGCTCCTCTACAGATTCCATACGGTGCGTACTGAAGATAACCGTAGCACCCTCATTACGTAATTGCAAAATCTCATCTTTAATAAGATTTGCATTTATAGGGTCAAATCCACTGAAGGGTTCATCAAAAATAAGCAACTTGGGCTGGTGCATTACGGTCACCACAAATTGGATTTTCTGCGCCTGACCTTTAGAAAGTTCTTGAATTTTTTTATCCCACCAGTCTCCTATTTCTAGCTTTTCAAACCAGTGTTTGGCTCGTTTTTTTGCATCTGCTTTAGACAAGCCTTTAAGTTGAGCGAGGTAAAGTACCTGCTCCCCAACTTTCATAGATTTGTATAAGCCACGCTCTTCTGGCATATAGCCTATATCACGTATATGGTGCTGTTGTAATGGCTCACCTCCCAGCGTTACACTACCTGTATCTGGCATAGTAATCTGGTTGATAATACGAATGAGTGTAGTCTTTCCTGCGCCATTAGGGCCTAGTAGCCCAAAAATACTTCCTTCTGGAACAGCAATAGAGACGTTATTAAGTGCGGTAAAGTCACCAAACTTCTTTGAGACAGTATCTGCAACAAGTAATGAATTCATAGATAGTAGTTAATCAAGCTAAGATAGGAATATGACCTGACGGAGGCATATCTGTTAGCTATAATTTAGGAGTTTTATTGAAATGTAATGAGAGCTTTATTGTTTTAAACCATTCATTTTAAACAGAAAACTATGTAAACCGTATTATAAAACAAGATTTACGAAACGTCCTAAAAGCAAAACCCACCCTAGACGTAAGTTCAGGATGGGAAAAAAAATTGCTATGAAAAAGAAAAATAACGTCAAACATTGTCTAACGTTATTCAAATATAAGTTTTTTTTATGAACCTAATAATTTTGGTTTCACAAAATTTGAAAGTTTCACATTATGAAAACATATCTTTAACTTTTTCAAAAAATGATTTGTCTCCAGTTTCTGGATTAGGCGTAAAATTATCATCTGTTGCCATCTTCTCAAAAAACTGCTTTTGCTCTTTATTAAGTGTCTTAGGCGTCCATACATTTACGTGTACCAATAAATCACCTTTACCGTACCCATTTATAGATGGAATACCTTTACCACGCAAGCGTAGTATCTTACCACTTTGTACACCTTCTTCTATCTTGATACGTACTTTACCAGTAACGGTATCAATCTCTTTTGATGTACCTAGCACCGCTTCGCTAATGCTAACATATAAATCTAAGTGAAGGTTATCACCTTCTCTCTGTAAGAACTCGTGATCTTTTTCTTCTATAGCTACTAATAAATCTCCTGCAATACCGTTACCTGGCGCTTCGTTACCTTTTCCAGTAACCTTAAGCTGCATCCCGTCTACCACTCCTGCAGGTATTTTGATACTTACAGTTTCCTCATCTACAATAAGACCTTGCGCATCTGCACCATCTGGACGCTTATCAATCATTTGTCCAGCTCCACCACAGGTAGTACAAGGAGCACTCGTCTGCATGCGACCTAAAATAGTGTTTTGGATTTTTGTTACTTGTCCAGCGCCATTACAAGTAGTACATGTTTTGTATGATACTCCAGCGGCTTGCTTCTTACGTTTAACTTTGATTTTTTTCTCTACGCCGTTTGCAATTTCTTCAATAGTGAGTTTTACACGAATACGTAGGTTACTTCCTTTCACTCGACGCTGACCACCGCCACCACCAAATCCAGAAAAACCACCTCCGCCGCCGCCAAAAGCACCGCCAAAAATATCTCCAAACTGACTGAAGATATCATCCATATTCATACCACCACCACCGAAGCCGCCACCGCCTCCGCCTTCAAAGGCTTGATGACCGTATTGGTCATAACGAGCACGCTTGTTATCATCACTAAGCACCTCATATGCCTCTGCAGCTTTCTTAAAGTTTGCTTCTGCAGTATCATCACCAGGGTTTTTATCTGGGTGATATTGCACCGCTTTCTTTCGGTATGCTTTTTTAATTTCGGCTGCTGTGGCTCCTTTTGAAATACCTAATATGTCGTAAAAATCTTCTTTCATAATCAAAGCTCAGCGTTACTGAGCACTCTTAATCTATTGTAATCGCAATTTGAGTTTTAATTCGAACTGCGATATAAATCGTTTTAAAATTATTGTCCCGTAACTACTTTAGGAAACCGGATGATCTTGTCTCCCAGTTTGTATCCTTTTTCTATTACGTCCACAATTTTACCTTTCAATTTCTTGTTAGGTGCTGGTATTTGAGTTATTGCCTCATGTTGATCTGCATTAAAATCATCTCCAGCTCTCACACTCATTTCTTCAAGTCCTTTAGACTTAAGCGTCTCCTTAAATTTATTGCTTATAAGCGTCATTCCTTTTACGTGGACGTCGTCTTTATCGCCTTTAAATTCATTAAGAGCACGGTCAAAATCATCTGCAACTGGAAGCATCGCTTGTATGACTTCTTGTCCAGCTGTTTTATATAACTCTATACGTTCCTTAGTAGTACGTCTTTTGTAATTCTCAAATTCGGCAAAAAGGCGTAAAAATTTATCCTTCTCCTCTGCAAGTTGATCTTGAACGATTTCTAGTTCGCTTCTTTCATCTTTTACTTCCTCAGCAGGCTCTACCGTTGCATCTTCTGCCTCGTGTACAAACTGCTCTTGAGCAGCTTCGTCTACTGTATTGTCTGGTGTTTTATCTTCTGTTGCCATAATGGTCTTAAATTCAATTTTTATTGAGGTGGCAAAAGTACTGCCAATTGTATCAAAATGTCAAAATGTCACTGGCTTTTTAAAAGTTACAGTTTTGTACATTTTCAATGTTCTAAACTATATATCTGCATTATAACAATGACTATAGTATAGTAGATACTTTACTCTGTTTTTCTATCCAATCTTTACTACTCAAGAAGAAAAATATAAGTAGCAACGAGCCTTCAAAACACACTCCTTAATAACTTAGATCAAATTACAGCGTTTGAGATAGCGCTCAGCCCTTATTCTCATTACTAATACTTAATCAAAGAGCTTGTTATAATGTTTGTTACGCTTTCGCGAAAGCGTACAACTATTTAAGATAACATTATGATAAGGGCTATGGATAAATGTTAATTTTGCAGTTCACTAAATAATATTATCAACATGAAAAAACAAATTTTAAATACACTTGCTGCTGTAGCTCTTATTGCAGGAGTAGTTTCTTGTAAAGGAGAAAAGAACGAGACAGAAGCAAAAGATGCTCAAGAAGTTGCTGTAGTAGAAGATGCTACAAAATTTAAGGTAGATGCTGCAGGCTCTACAATTGCATGGGTAGGAAGTAAGCCTACAGGAAAGCATAACGGAACTATCAACATAGAAAACGGTGTTGTAAACGTTGCAGGAGATGTTATTACTGGAACATTCCTTATTGACATGACTTCTATTACTGTAACTGACCTTGAGGCTGGTGACGGAAAAGAAAGTCTTGAAGGACACTTAAAAGGAATGGCAGAAGGAAAAGAAGATCACTTCTTTAACGTTGCAAAATATCCTACTGCTGCTTTTGAAGTAACTGGTGTTACAGAAAAAGACGGTAAAAAAATGATGCAAGGTAACCTTACTATGAGAGACCAGAAGAAGAACATTGAGTTCCCAGTATCTTACACTGTAGAAGGTGAAAATATGACACTTACAAGTGAGCCATTTACTATTGATCGTACTGATTGGGGAGTAAACTACGGATCACAATCTGTATTTGACGATTTAGGAGATAAATTTATCTCTGACGATATCGAGCTTACTGTAAATCTTAAGGCTACTAAAGCTTAAGACTTCCTTTTTATAGAGCATAAAAAAAGCCACTCTCACGAGTGGCTTTTCTTATTTTGTTAATCTAGCAAGCTTTCAATGGCTTTGTCAATTTTTGGATATTTAAATTCATACCCATCTGTCTTAATTTTAAGAGCACTTACTTTCTGACTTTCTAAAACTATTGCTGCCATGTCGCCTAGCATGAGTTTAAGTGCAAACTTAGGAACTCTAGAGATTATGAGCGGTTTACCCATAGTGTCTGCTACCACTTCTGTCAGCTTTTTATTTGTAACTGGGTGTGGTGCTACCCCATTATATATGCCAGCCAATTTATTTTTTAATATATGGAAGTAAATCCCTGCCATATCATCCACATGAATCCATGATTGCCATTGTTTTCCTGATCCTAGTGGTGCACCTGCTCCATATTTTACAGGTTGCATAATTTTAGGTAACGCTCCACTGTCTTTGTCAAGAATAATCCCCGTTCTCACACGGCTAGTAATGATATCAAGTTTTTGGAATTCCAAAGCAGCTTTTTCCCACTCTTCGACAACTTGTCCTAAAAAACCTTTAGCATATTCTGGATAAGACTCATCATACATTTTTGTAAATGAAGATGGATATCCACCTACTGCACTAGCAGATATATAATGCTTTATAGAAATAGGTTGGTTTTTAGACCGCTTTCGCGAAAGCGCACTATACAACAATCTCGCTGTTGTAGCTCTACTTTCAAAAATTGCTTTTTTATTTTCTGGTGTCCAGCGCTGCGCAATGGATGCTCCAGCAAGGTGGATGATAGTTTCTACTCCTTCAAAGCAAGCTTCGTCTAGCTCATCTGTCTTTGTATTCCAGTAAAAACCTTTATAATTAGGTGTATCCTCAATTTTATCTTTTGAGGTAGTTAGATAATGTACACTTATGCCGTCTTTATGACATAAGTCTGTGAGTGCTCGCCCTACTAATCCCGTTGCGCCTGTAATAAGAACTTTCATTATTAATTGATTGATGAACGATAAAGGTACAAAGTAGTGTTATTTATCTTTTAACACTTGTAGGAATTTAGTGTAACTTTAACGTTACTCCTTACCGTCTACATAGTCTTGAAGGTAGCTGTAACGCTCAGTGAGCTTTCCATCTTGCGTCATTCTCGCTCGATCAAGAAGTCCTGTTTTATCTCCATTAAAAAACGCTGGAATCACATGCTTTAAGAACATCTCACCAAAACCTTCACTAGCATCCTTAGGTAATTCGCACGGGAGATTATCTACAGCCATCATGGCAATCACACCATCCTTATTATAATCATCTTCTTGTTCTGTAGCAGGATTGTACCCATAAAATGGGTCTGCAATAGTAGAAGGACGAATGGTACTCGCCACTGGACCGTCTATATCGCAAGATATATCTGCAACAAGATTAATTTTAAACTCTGGATGTTTTGCATCTTCTCTAGTGAATAGATAAGGAGCTCCATCTCCATAAAAATGACCTGCTATAAAGTAATCTGTCACCTTTGTATACTTCATAAAGTCACTCTCATAGCCAGAAGGATCTTTATAAAACTCTGCTCGAGCACCCTCTGTACCATCAATACGTTTATTATACTCCAGTACGTCAATCGTACAATATACTGGCTCACTAAATTCTGCATTTAAATAAGCGTGATCTGTCACCTCCTTAATATTAAGATGATCTAAAATTTCTTGTGCTCCACGGGCAACCTTTCCGCTACCTGAAAGACAGATCTTAATAGCAGGAAGTTCAATTTTATCGAGCTCGCGCTTTACAGCATCTAGGTCTAACAACGTTTCTACCTTAGGAAGTTCAAAAAGTCCATCACGTAATCCTAATAATCTAAAACCATTATATGCTCCAACAAGTCCTGCATAACGACCAAAACCTATAAGTCGTGCTCCGTTAGCCTTTGTAATCACTTCGTGATCATACATCTCTATATTCTTATCAAGTATAGCCTTGAGTAGGTCACGGTTATATGGTTGCTTCTTAATGGTATGGCTAAAAAAGAAATATTTTTTATTAGGCACAAGCGCCTCCATAGGCACTTCTTTCACCCCAATCATCACATCTGCATCAGATACATCTTCCTCTACATCAAAGCCATTAATGGTGTAAGCCATATCTGGAAACACTCTTATATCAGATGCTTCGACTACAAAGCTTGCATCTTCAAATTGCTCTCTTGCTTCTGCCAGTTTTTCTGGAGAAAAAACAACTCTTCTATCTGGTGGATTTTTACGTTCCTTGATAATGGCAAATTTCATAGTGTGAAGTTTTGGCAGTGTCTGTAGTTGGTACAGCTTTTGCATAATATTAATAGCAAATATAAGCTTTAGTAGTATATTTGTAGTTCCGCTTTCGCGAAAGCAAGGTGGAAATTTTAATACTGGGGTCGACTGGTTTTGACAGCGAGACCAATAGTATTGTAAGCGTGTCGAGCGCTGGAAAACAGCTCGTAAATCTCATTTTTCATCTTTTTAAACGGCGAGAACAACTACGCCCTAGCTGCATAATCTGAATTATAGTAAGATTACGCCTCGGTCTACAAGGTAGACAAGCAGGAAGTCACTCGAGAGCCTTGGTTTACGGCAATCGATATAGTGACTTCGTAAAAGTAAACCTATCCCTCGTAGGGCTTTGATGCGAGAGAGACACCTAATTGAAGATAAGGGGTGCGTTGGTAGTTTCTAACCGGCAATCTCACGAAAATTTAAACAGAAACTACACACGTAGAAAGCAGTAATATTGCTTGTTTGGACGAGGGTTCGAATCCCTCCGACTCCACTGATTGAGTATCAAAACTCAATAAAAAAATCCCGTAAACATCTAGTTTACGGGATTTTTCACTTTAATCAATGTCGGTTAGCATCATCGAAATGAAATCTTACATCATATTTTACAGTGTTGATTAAAAATTCTCACTGTAGTATATTGAAATAATTGCAAATCAATAATATTATTGTTTTGATTTTTGTTCTGCGTCCTTATGAGCATTGTCTTGCACTGCATTTTCTTTATTAGAAAGTGTTTTGTTTCCAGCTTTATTAGCCTCTCCTGCATCCCGCTTAGGTTGAGATGAATCCTTGTTTTGATCTCCGTATTGATTTACGTGCTTATCCTTGTGCACACCGTGCTCTTTATTGTCAAGATTTGCTGCTCTTTTAGTATTGTCCATAATGCTTATTATATTAGTTTTTTTTTATTTTCTTCAAATTTGGAACAAACTCTTTTTTAAAAGATCGATTATTCTTTATCCAGTCATAGGTATAATAACCTAGTTGAGCGACTGTCACTATTCTGAATATTTTTCCTACTATTTTCATGTGGTCCATTTTAGTTTCACATAAATTTAATTGGACACTAATATAATTTAAGCTGGATTATGACATTTTAACTAGCAACCGTTAAAGACCTCTAAATGATTCACCTACAGCGCTGTCAATTTAAGTTTTATTAAAGAAAAATGATACAGTATTGAAAACGACCTAGCTCAAAGACAGTCATAATTTTCAAGTTCTCATGATGAGAGCTTCTATTAACTAAGAAGCTATAAGCTTATCAATAGTTCCTATCGCATCAAACAGTGAATTAAATTGATAATTAGTTTGACTAATGATATTTTCAGAAACTACACAATGTGATTGTATGTAAACAGATTTCATACCTGAATTTAAAGCTGCTTGTAAGCCTAGCTCACTATCCTCAAAGATGTAAATATCTTTAAAGTCAGCGGGTTCTATATTTAAACTATTTGCCAACTTTAAATAAGGTTCTGGATTAGGTTTTGGATTTACATAATCTTCATAGCCGTACATCACAAGTACTTCAAACTTCCAGAATTTTATACAGTCTTTTACAAAATCACTGCTTGCATTACTGGCTATACCATAGGGTATATTGCGCTTTTTCAGATATTCAAAAAGCTTTCCTACACCACTATAATGTTCTACTTCATTAATATGCTCAGTTAGATAATTGTTTTTAACTTTTAGTAGCTCCTCGGCTTGAGAGTGACTTCCAAATTTTTCACACAATATCTCTGATATGATTATTGGTGATGCGCCAGATTTAATATCACCAGAAGTTATTACTACAGTAGCATCCAGCACCTCGTTTACAGCAAACTGCCAAGAGGCAAAATGTATGTGCTTACTATAAGCTATCACTCCATCAAAATCAAATAATACTCCTTTAACCATTGATTATAATTTTTCTGAGAAAATAGAAGCTAAATACTTGTTTAAAAACTTGTTTGTAGGATCCATAGACTTACGTAAATCTTTAAAATCATTCCACTTTGGGTAGAGTTTAGTTAGCTCTGGATCTTTAGCGGCAAAGCGCTTTCCCCAATGTGGTCTTCCTCCATATTTAAGAAAAATGTCTTCTACCGTTTTAAATGCTTCATAACTATCTGCACTAGATGCATCTCTTGAAACGCAACCCATCGTTACCGTTTTTCTTTTGTAAGCATTACTCAACCAGCTATCATCACTATCTACAAAACGCACATCCATAGGTATGTGGATGAATGATTTATTTTTAAAACTATTTATAGTTTCTGACAGTTCTTTAAGTAATGATGGGAATTTTTCAAAATCAACTGTCCACTCCGCAAGCTCAAGAGTTGATCCTCTAGATTTTGTAACTGTAGCCTGGTATAAATTTCCTTTATGTTCTTTCCTACTTTTAAAAAATCGCTTGTAGAGAATTTTATTTGCAAAGTAAATGGTCCAAGGAGCTGTCTTAGTCAGCTGATATAAAAATTTTGAGGCCTTTCTTCTATTTTTTAAATATGCAGGTCCTAGATCTTCTTCGACATGTTGGTCTTTCGGAATCTTCTTCCCCTTTATCACATAACCCATCCCTGTATGAGGAAGCCATAATATTCTTAAGAAATCATGATTAGACAAATAGCTACTTAGATTCTTAGTCCATGTAGCATCACTCTCGGGTTCTTCAATCAGATGTAGTGTGTATGATTCCTCACATTGCAGTGTAATGGTAGAGAAAGCACCTAGAACTCCCAGAGATACTCTCACGGCATCCATGAGCATATCATCTTCATTAATCACTTGGATTGTACCATCTGCTTGGATGAGTCTACAACTTGTCATATATGACGAGATAAGTCCTCCATTAGTCCCATGTGTACCAGTTGCTAAGGCTCCACCTAACGTAATAGTGTTGATGTCTGGCAGACAAGGAATACACCAATCTAAACTCTCTATTTTTTCTAGAAGGTCTTTAAGTTCAATTCCAGATTGGACAGTTATTTTTTTAGATGCTTTATCAATACCAATTATCTGATTATAATTTTTGATATTTATAAGTGTGTCAGTCCCAGCAGCAATATCTGACGACGATTGTTTAGAACCGTAAAATCTAACATTCTCAGCGTTCTTGATGGCATCCGCAAATTCTTCTTCTGTAGTAACGTCATAGCTATTAGTAAATGAATGTTTTACATTTTCATTCCAGCTAATCCAAGTATTCTCTTTCTTCAATTTTTTTATTGCAAAGTTATATTGAATTTTAACAAATTACTATCGTAATTGAACCTTTAATTAGCGCTAACAAATCATTAAAGATAATTTTACATTAAGGTGATATAACTTAATTTCTCTGTACTATCTATTGAGTTAGTTTACATATCATTAATCTCGTCCGTTCGTAGTATTTCTAATGATTCATAGTGTACCGTGAATCCCATCGCTTCGTTTTTAATTAAAAAATTTATACGACATCTCCACATTGAACTCCATAACTCCTAAAACCTCGTACCAGCCTGAGGCGGAATCTTTACATTAAACTAAACTATCATTGTTAGATACACTATGGCATACGCTTTCGCGAAAGCGTAACCATCCACATCAATATTTTTTACTTACAAACCCGTAATTCCCACTTACAAAATATAATATCTTTGAGGGATGCAGAAATCTACTATTACAACCCTACTTGTATTTCTAGTGCTCACGCTTTGTAGTATTTGGACAACACCACTTTCTGGACAGACACCCATAGATAGCACTCAGCATTACTATAGAGTTATTGGCTACCCACAAAACACGGAGGATGTAACAGCAGGTATTAATTACTTCAAGCGCCAACTTGAAAATCATAAAAACGATAAAGCCCGCAATAACTATTACTCTGAGCTTATATCCTTAGGATATTTTAATAATGGTGACATTTTTGAGAGCGAAAAAGCCACCATCAACCTTTTAAAAGATATTCCTGTAACAGATACACAAACCATCGTTCGTCTCAGAAATAGACTGGGTAGGTTGCACAGAAGTCTTAACAATCTGCCACTAGCTCTAGAAAACTACCAGCAAGCACTGGCGATGGCTACAAAAAAGGAAGATAGTATTACCATTTCAAATAACATCGCCACCATTTATATGGAGCGCTCATCTTATGAGAAAGCGGCTCAAGTCTTAAGTCCCTTTATGAAGGATACAGACCGCATAGAAGATAACAACATACTGACCACTATATATGACAACTATGGGTATAGTATTACTCAAATAGGTGATTTCAAGGGTGAGGCATTGATGCTAGAAGCGCTAGCTATTAATGAAAAAAGCAGAAATATAACGGGAAGTTTTTCGACAAATAGACATCTAGCATACTACTACCATCAGCAAGGCAAAGAAGCACTAGCAAGAAAACATGCTCGTCTAGCAAAAGATATTGCTTATAAACTCAATAATCCTAGATATAAACTAGAAGCCCTCGGACTGGCAATTGATATAGGCACAACAGCAAATGCCGATGTTTTTAAGAAACTATCAGACAGTTTATACAAAGTGCAAACTCTTCAAGAAAATAAATATGCAGCTCAAAAGTATGAATACGCCACGTTCCAAACGCAAGCAAAGGAAAGCGAGCTCATAGCACAGCAGGAGAAGGTTAATAAAACACGCTACCAGTTCTTAGCTTTATTTATTATGGTAATCACGGTAGGTATTATTATCTTCCTTTCATTACGCAATAAAAGAAAGCGCCTTGAACAAGTATATATGACAGAAACAAAAATCTCAAAGAGATTACATGACGAAGTTGCAAATGATGTTTACAAACTAATCTCACAAGTGCAAACTAATACATACAATGAAAGTCACTTACTAGATAATCTAGAGCATATTTATAGTAGAACTCGAGATATATCTAGAGAAAATAGTTTTATTGAGACAGAAGAATCTTTCCACATAACCTTACGTGATTTGTTATCAAGTTATAAAACTCCATCTCTCAACATTATCACAAAAGGTATCGACAAGGTAGATTGGAATCAAATTCCAAAAGTACACAAGACTACTATTTATAGGATTTTACAAGAGTTAATTACAAATACTAATAAACATAGTAAAGCATCTATAGCCTTTGTTGAGATTTCAAAAGAGGGTAAGAAACTGCATATTCTGTATAAGGATAATGGTATAGGCGGTGCTATAAATTCTAAAAATGGTTTGCTTAATGCGGAATCCCGTATAGAAGCTTTAAAAGGAACAATTACTTTTGAAAGTAAGTCTAACCAAGGTTTTAAAGCACAGATCAACATATAATGTTTCAAAAAGTAATTATAGCAGACGATTTAGGAAGTATCAATGAAGGTGTACAACACATTCTCACTACCTATCAAATACCTTACATAAAACAAGTTCAATATTGTGATGAGGCATATAAACTCATTAAAAAAGCAGAAATGGACGGTAAATCCTATGACCTCATAATTTCTGATCTTTCATTTGTAGCAGACCACCGTAAGCAACAATTTCCATCTGGAGATGATCTTGCAGCTGCTTTAAAGAAAGAACATCCTGAGCTCAAGATTATCATTTACACTGTAGAAGATCGCTTCCAGCGTGTGAGACAGCTGTATAATGATACGGGTGTAGATGCCTTTGTATGCAAAGGACGAGAAGGGATCTCCGATCTTAAAGAGGCAATCACAACCGTTTTTAATGGAGAGCGTTATATCTCTCCACGTGTTGCTATGGCGATGTCTGACAATGCAGATTTACAAATAGACGAGTACGATATCACCCTCATGCGATTACTCTCTTACGGTTATTCTCATGATGAAATAAGTAAAGAACTCGTGGCTCTTAACGAGTCTCCATCGAGTCTAAGTGCAATTGAGAAAAAAATGAGCAAACTTAAAATTCAGTTTAGGGCAAATAATGCTGTTCATCTAGTTGCATTAGTAAAGGATTTAGGTATTATTTAAATGTATTTCATAAAAAAATCACCTATATGCGGTTTCCCGTAACGTTATTATTATAAAACCTTGTAATCTTACCACGACTTAAAATCATGGGGGGCTTTAAGTCAAGGATTGTTTGTAGAGGATGTTCATTTGAGCATCCTCTATTTTTTTATAAAAAGCTGATAACCAATTACTAATAAAAAATCAAATGTTAAAAAATAAAATAATATGCTCAAATAAAGGAAATCCGTAAAACACCTATCTAAAAATCACGTATCCTTGTCATGGCTTAGTTGCTAGGGGTTTCTAGGCCAAATTTGTTTGTACAGGGTATCCGCTTGGGTACCCTTTTTTATTTACAATACTAGTGTCCTTTTCGGATTCGCTTTCGCAAAAGTTAAAAATGAAAAAAAACGCCCAAATAAAGGAAACCCGTAAAAGACTTGTTTAAAAATCATGTATTCTTGTCTTGGCTTAGTTGCTAGGGGTTTCTAAGTCAAGATTATTTGCATTGGGCACCCACTTGGGTGCCTTTTTGTTTTAATTACACACCTAAGAAGTCCGCTTTCGCGAAAGAAAAACAAAACCCAATATATTTATATTTTTTTTAGACTACCTATTGACTGAAAAAATAAAAATGAACTCAATGCGGTTTCCCGTACGCCATCTTTTTGTAAAGTTCGTATACTTGTCACGGCTTAGTTGCTAGGGGTTTCTAAGTCGGGATTGTTTGTAAAGGGTTTCCATCTGGAGACCCTTTTTTTTACAGAATTTGTTAAATATCAAAAGAGTAATAAAGATACTTCTCTAAAAAAACCAATAAATCTACCAGAATGAGGTTGCCCGTAAAAAAGTCTGCTTTGATAAAATTATGTTTGCCACACACTGTCGGAACAAGCCGAAAAAAGACACTAAACAGGAGTAGGTAATACCTAAGATCAAGATTATTTATGAAAAAAATGTACCTTTTACTAGCACTAGTTGCTCTGTTAATGACAAGTTGTGCTTCACACTTTGGCTTACCAAAAAACTACAACCAGAACACTACAGAAGTTGTTCTTACAAAGAAGAACTTCAAAGTTGTAAAAATGGTAAAAGGAGAAGCAGAAGCTACTTATATTTTTGGAATAGGCGGACTAGCAAAAAACGGTCTCGTAGCCGAAGCAAAGGCAAAAATGCTTTCAGGAGCAGGAATGGATGGAGCTGCAAGAAGCGTAGTAAATGAGGTGGTAGAAGTAAAAACTTCTGGTTTCTTATTTGTGAGCAAATACAAAGTGATTGTTTCTGCTCAAATTATTGAGTTTGTAGAGTAGTTTATATCTTTATTAATAGATTTGGATTGTGATGTAAATTACAATCCAAATCTATTTTAACTTATACTCCATTTCAAATTAATACTATGGAAAGCAAAAATCAAACGTATGGCCTTTCGGCAGAAAATCCAGTAATGGTAACAAGCGTAGCTATGTCTTATTCATACCTTGATAAATTAATTACTGTCCATAAAGACTTAAGTTATCGTCGTATTAAAAGTACGTTTTCGTCCTTTGTAAATGGTGTTCTAGATAAATATGAAATATTATTAAACCACGAGCATTACTCCTTTCTCTTTATCTACCCTTATGCCGAAGAAGATAAATTCGCTATGGCCGAAACTTTTGAGACATTAAGAAATTAAAAGTAACATTAATTTCATACCTCTATTCTACAACAGAGACACCTACCTTAGTTTAATTATCATGGCTTTCATTTATCATAATTAGTCTAAAACCCATCCCATTTTCGCGAAAGCGAACCTCAACACGCTCTTTTTTCTGTCTTTTCTATTCTCATCAAAAATGAGCAAGCTCAAAACTTTAGAGCCACAGTTATTAATTTTGTGTATTTTATCGATTAATTGTGCATTTCATAGAATGCGCTCGGCTCATCATTTCAAAAATGATGGAGAAGATCATGTATAGCTAATTTAGCAGTGCAGAATGACTTACTTACCTAGCATAGCGAGTGTTACTCGAAGATCTAGTACAGAAAAAGAAGTATGATTATCCCCGCAGAGAAGATGTTTTTATAGATTGTTTATTAGATTGAATTCCCCCAAATTTTCAATTTGGTTTTGAGTAATGATTTGTTACCATACT
Organism: Dokdonia sp. 4H-3-7-5; assembly: GCF_000212355.1. NCBI lineage: Bacteria > Pseudomonadati > Bacteroidota > Flavobacteriia > Flavobacteriales > Flavobacteriaceae > Dokdonia > Dokdonia sp. 4H-3-7-5. The sequence goes on along the minus strand of NC_015496.1, from coordinate 2,256,007 downwards.
TAATTTAACCTCATTGTTTTGCAAAGGCTATCCACAAGGATAGCCTTTTGCGATTTATAGGAAATCGTAAAGCAAGTAAATAAGTTGTAATCTTTGAAATTACTTGATGGTAGATTTATTCAAGCGTATAAATACCCATCCAAAGAAGAGCATAAAAAGAAAGTCATTAAGACCATAGATGCTATAAAATACTCCAGCAAGTGCGTCTTGCTCGTATACTGTAGTAATTGAATGGCTCGTAAACCACTGTAGGTATACAATCACGTATGCAAATTTCTCAATCGTAAATACCGCAATAAGCCATGGTACAGACGCATAGCTTTTAGAAACAGCTATATACCCAAGTCCCCATAAAACAATTGCTATAAGCCCAAAATAGCCCATTACTTCTGGCTGTGTATCCATCATTACTTGATTTGTAAATCCTTTAGATAATAGTAGCACACCAAGTACATTAGATAGGCCAGCTATTACAAATAGCTTAGAAATAGTTTTTGCACTCATAAATTATTGTATAAACACGGATTAAACAATGACTCAAGATAGTCAATTATTCTTCACACACCTTCTAGTCTAGGCGCTACCCATAAATAGCCCATCGCAAGAATAAATATGACAAATAACCATAAACGCTCTACAGGTTCTAAAACTGTGTGCGTTTCTGCTGCCTTTTGAGCTACATTAAATGTGCGTTTATTATGAGCGATTTGAGTAGATGTTCTTAACGATTTCCAGTCAGTGTCGAGCGGGATATAAAAGCTGGCAACTGCGGTGCTATCTTGCGCTAGACGCAATTCATTCCAGCCTGAGTGTGATGGATATACCGTTCCCTCCCATTGATCTTCTAGCAAAACATCTTGTCGTAGTGGGATTGCAACCTGCTCATTATCCAGAACCTTTGGAGCTGGTATTTCTGTGCGTAGCTTAAAGCGAAAAGGTGCATCCTTTACCCCTATTTCTTCTTGAAATTCCCAGAGAACAGTAGGCAATTCTTTCTGACTTACCGCACTCAGTATGGAAGACCATAAATAGTTGTATGTTGCTTCATTACCATCAAGAATTAATTGATAGGTATCTGTAAGTGTCGTACTTCCCCATCTACCAGCACCCCGCTGAGCGTATGCTGCCCATACATTTCCTTCTTCAGAAATAATAGGTTGTACGAGTGCTCCAGCGTCAAAACTATAAAGAATTGTAGCTACCTTAACTTTAGGCCAGGTTGAGAGTGCTATTTCATTTTTATTATTTCGCTTAAAGCGAAAACCAAATTGTTTACCATCATTTACTACTGCCACATCTGGCTGTATAAATACTCCAAGACCTTCTTGCGATACTTGATTATTAAGTGTTCTACGAGAACCGCTAGACAAGCCGTTGTAAGAACTAGCATCCATAACCACCACATCAAAAGCTGAAAGATTAGCGCTCGTAAAGCCGTAGATAACTCCTTGTTTTCTATTAAAATTTTCAAACTTGTACCGTTCCTTAGTAAGCTGACTGCGTACTAGCACTTCATGCCCCTCGTCAGCTAAATAGTTTTTTAGGTACTTAGTTTCAAACGTGGGAAAACCATTTATAATTAAAACACGCAAGCGTTCTTTTTCTTTAATGATTAGAGGTAATGGATCTTCAGAAATAATAGTACTAAGACTGTCTTTTTCAATAAGTTTATACACATACTTTCCACTTACGGAGGTTGTAGCTTGCAGCTCAAAATCAAATGCATCACCACCAGAAACCGTTACCGAATCAAGTTCATTTCCTCCAGCATCTTCTAGTAACAAGCGATTTCCTTTAATAGGCGATGTATAAATCCCACGGATTGAAAGGGAATCACCAACGGTTGCAGATTTATTATACGCGAGTTTTGTAATACCACTCAATCTCTCACCAGTTAAATAGGTAGTTGCAATAGATTGTATTTGCCAAATATCATAAGAGGCAACCCCATTCCCGAGTATATAAGCAGTACTTATAGCCTCGAGTTGCAAGGGATTAAAACCATCACCATCATATTTGATAATTTCTATGTCCTTGTAGAGAACCTGTAAGCTATCTAACTGCTGTTGTTTATATGCTTCTGTGAGAATAATGCCTACGCCCTTAGTACGTGGTACAGTTTTTACTGGCTGCAACAACATCAATGCAAGACTAGCTACTGCGATAAGAGCGATTATCGCCTTTATCATTACATATTTGCTGCCTGTTACGCGAAGTTCTTTCCATATAAAAAGACCCCACAATATAACGGCGCCAGCAATTACAGGCCACATCCACTCTTCATGTATAAAGGATATATTATCGATCACCCGTCTGTAGTTCTTTAATGAATATATCTTCTAGCTTTCCTCTGTATGGCTTACGACTAATTGGCATTGCATCATTTACTGGTAATGCTTGTAATAATCCACGCTGTACTTGTCGCAGTGTAGTTGCCGGTTGCTGCTTTTCTTCTGTGAGCCATTTGAGTTGTTGCAAGGTATTAAGGTGTCTTGCCGGTTCTTGTATTGCTATCGTTGCTAGCTCTTCTCCAGCCCTGGCAAGTATCGCCTTATCTGCAGCAGTTAATGCGGCTTCTCCAGCAATATGCTTTTCAAGAAGCGCTATACTTTGCTCCATACTTACATAAGGGTTAGTTGCCGCTATTTGCTCAGTTTTATAAAAATTATCAATCTCCTTAAGATCTCCAGAAAGTCGCTTATCTTCCTTAATAGGCGGCGGGTCAAAACCTATGCGGTGCACATAAATGCGTGCACTATTTTTAATGTCTTGTATTAATGTCAATGCCCTATATTGATAAGGTAGTGACACTTTGGGATCTGCAAGACGAAGGTGTAGCTCTGCATCCCACATTTCGGCCATGGCTTGTTTGAGTTTGCTGCGCAAGGATTCCGTAAAAAGGGTTGATTCTTCAGGATCATCGTGATTGTGAATATATCCTTCTAGTATAGATTTTTCACCCTCTTCTTCTGCATCTTCTTCATGATCATGTTCTTCTGGAACGAGGTTATGCTCATTCTCACTATCGTGATCATGTCTAAAACCTGCAGTGGGATCATCTGCATCAAAGTCTTCATGAGGTATATCTGGAGTAACAGCGATGCCAGAATCTGCTTCATCGCCCATAAACTGACCGTACTTTAATCGTAATGCTTTCTGGTCAAAACCTAAATCATTACTGCGCGTTTTAAATTCCTTCTCAGTGAGTTGTGGTCGTTCTTCTATGAGTTTTTCCGTATCGATAATCAATTGCCGCTGGCTCCTAAAGTAATCAGGCATCAAATCTGCTCCTAGAGTTCCTTCTACTCCAAAACCATCACTCACCGTATCTTTTATTACTGCAAAGAATGTCTCGCTACGGGTGATATTAGGCTTTGGTGTCTTTTGATCACTTACCTCAACATAAAAATACAACTCATCACCCAGCTCCATCTTCAGCTGATCTAAATTAAGAGTCTTAGATAATCGCATGGATTTCTCACCTACTTGAACCGGTTGATTAAAAGCCAACTTCTCTTCTCTAAACTTTACAGACTCTCCTTCGCCTTTACTTACCGTGGCAACAATGTGTGCTGCTGCGATTCCGTAATCGTCACTTATTTCGGCAGTAAAAGCAATCTTCTTATTGTCTGAATAATCAAAAGACGTAAACTGTGGGATGTTTTTAATTTCTACTAATGGCGCTTTGTCTTTTACCACTTCAATCGCATAAATATCTGATGCGTAGCTAGTTCCAAGTGTATCAATGAATTTAAAATTATAATAGCCAGATTGTGTGGGTTTGTACGCTTTCGCGAAAGCGGTACCATCACCCCTCATCTCATCATTAACTCCTATCCCTTCTACTGTAACCTCACTTACCTTACTGTCAAAATCCAATTGCCAATATAGCTGTGATCCCTCAACTGCCTTTGCATTCATCAAACTAGACGTACGTGAACCAAGTTTTGTGTAAGCTGGATAACGAATGGCAAGCTTCTGATTAATGAGCACAGGCGGCTTGTATGCTGGAGCAACAGAATCTGTCACAGAAAATGTCATTATCTCCTGCCCAGGTGTAGTTCCATTAGTACGATTTATGCTCTTTCCAAATGCATAAAAAACTATGACACCGATTAGTATCAATACGCTTGCAGTAATCGCAGCATATCGCAACCTCGTTTTAGGTTTGACAGTGGTAATTTGCTGTGATAAGAGTGTGGTAATTTTCTGTTGCTGTAACTGTGCAAGTCCCGACATTCCATCTGGCGAAGCCAACAATAAACTACTACTATATTCGGCATTATGAAGATGTTTATCAATGTAAGCACTCACAGAACTTAGATTGATTCTCCAAGGTTTAATCATGAGCACTGCTATTGCAGTTACTACTAGAAAAGCGACAATACCTATTATTAGATTTCTAGTAATAAATGCACTACAAAGTCCAGCTCCGATACCATAAAGCACGGCTTCTAAGCCTCGCAATAACTGCCAGCGCTTCATGTAAATCTGTATGAGTTGTATCCCTTCTTGCATTATTGTTTACGTATTCTAGAGAGTATGCGCTCGCTTACAAGGAGTACTAAAAGCAGTATCCAGAAGGTACTTGACATATCTGATTTTACCTCTTTTTTCATTGTGGTAGCGGGAATATTAATGGTTTGCAGTTGCTCTAAACTCATCACCCGATTATCAAGGTCTCCCATTTGTATATTTAATTCTTGATCAAGATTAAGCCATGTAAGTAATTGTGTTACTAGAGGTTCTCCTGTAATGAGTTTAGGCGTTAGTTTCTTTGTCAGTATCGACGTAGTTGCTGCAGGTCCTGGTACAACAAGCGAATTTGCGATTTCTCCTGGACGATAATATAATGTAGGCGTGTCGCTAGCCATCATAGGATTATCACTCAAATCAATCAAATAATCTATAGTCGTCGTATCTATTTTTTCTCTATCTGACACTGCGGTGATGACAATCTCTCTCTTAGTAAACTGACTTATCGCACGTAAAGCTGCCTCTAGATAACTACGTTCGGCATCATGTCTTTTATTATAGATGATTGTAGTCTCAATAGGAGAATACTCTTTTATAGAAATGGTTCTGGAAATACCATTCGTTCTGATCTCGACGCTATCTTTTGTAAGATTTAATGTTACATCACGTATCGCTACTTTCTCTTTATTTATACCAAGTAGTTGTGCCTCGCTCAACACATTAATGATTTCTAAACTATCCTTATGAGCAATTGCGACTAGGGGCTGCTCATTCTGTCTAGTAGTTTCCACAGGAATCCACGTAATGTTCTTTTTTATGGTAGGCCTTTTGCCTTGTAACGCTTTCGCGAAAGCGTGTGTAAAAACCACAATACTATCTGCAGCTAATTCTTCCATCTCTCGAGCGAGCTGCCAATAATTAGGCACCACCTCTTTATTTGCTATTACATCTCCAGTCTCCCACAGTGGAAAATCTTCTTGTAATAATCGCCTTCCTTCTAGTGGTATTTGTTCAAATCTCGCTAGACCATCTGCTGTGGAAAGTAACGAAGGTTCGAAAAGATAAGCAACTTCCTCCTTATCGGGAGTTGTTGTAATATGTGGTTGTGCAAGAATTACCACTAGCGTACTAATAATCAAGCAACGCAATAGTAGTAGCCACCATTCATTAAGCTGGATACTATTACTCTCTTTAGATTTTGTGGGCGCGATAAATTGTATACTGCCCACTTTTATAGTGCGCACCTTCTTGCGACTCCACAAGTGAATGAGAATTGGAATTGCAAGTGCTAGTAGTCCCCAGAGATATGATGGCTGTAGTAATGTCATATCAAAAAATACTGCTACGTTTTTTAAGAAATAAGTGCAATGCTTCGCCAATATGGTCTTCTAGTGAAAATAACTCATAGTCTATACCGCTAGCAAGTAACGCTTCCTTAGTAGTTTTCATAGATTGCTCTAGCGCTTGTAAATAAGTAGTTTTTGCATCCTTTGCGTTTACCTTCACCTTAGCACCAGATTCAAGATCTTCAAAAATCACTTGTCCTTTGTAATCAAATTCTAGTTCGCTCTTGCCCAGCAAATGCAACACTGCAACTTCGTTTCTGGCTGTTTTAAGCTGCTTAATCATTGTTATAATTTCCTCATCATTTTCATACAAATCTGTGATAAAAAATATGAGCTCCTTATGACTACGATTATGGAGCTTCTCACTTGCCAACTGCATAGGCCAAGAGCCTTGATTTTTTAATTGTAATAATTGGTACAAGAATCTATTAAAATGCTGCTTCCCAATAGCCGGCTGCAATGCTTCTAACTTTTGATTGTTTACCGTAAGCAAACCTACCGCATCTCCTTGCGTTTGTGCGAGGTGTGCAAGACTTGCCACGAGTACATTTGCATACTCCATTTTTGAAATATCACCTTCCTTATGAAGCATAGACAAACTTGCATCTACTATAAATCTCACAGAAATATGTGTATCTATCTCTGACTGCTTGATGTAATATCTACCAGAACGCGCAAGCATTTTCCAGTCTAGTAACCTGAGATCATCACCAGGTTCATAGCCTCGATATTGACTAAATTCTAACCCAGCCCCTACTCGCCTACTTTTATTGAGTCCAGACAAATAACCGTCTACGATAACGCGCGAAATAAGTGATAATCCAGAAACTCTGTTTATCACTTCGTGTTTAAGTAGCGATTTATAATCGTCTTTTGACATAGTATTCTTTGCTGCTATTATTGTGGTTATTAAGCTAAGTCTATTTCTTTAAGTAAGTGAGTGGTTACTTGGTCTGATGTAATCCCTTCTGCCTCTGCCTTGAAGTTGACAATCACTCTATGACGCAATACTGGTAAGGCCACATTTTTAATATCATCTAGCGTTACTGCCATTCTCCCTTGTGAGAGCGCTCTCGCCTTTGCAGTAAGAATCATTGCCTGCCCTGCTCTTGGGCCTGCGCCCCAGCCTACCCATTGTTTTACATAGTCATTTGTGGTAGTTTCTGGTCTCGTTGCACGTACTATCGTACTTACAAAATCGATGAGATTATCGCTTATAGGCACCTCTCTTACAAGTTGCTGCAATCGTAAAATATCTGCTCCCGTGAGCACAGGATGTACTGCCTGCTTAACACCACTCGTAGTACTTTTTAAAATATGAGTTTCCTCAGCTGCTGTAGGGTATCCTATTTTGATATAGAACAAAAAACGATCTTGTTGCGCCTCTGGTAATGGAAATGTACCCGACTGCTCAATAGGATTTTGAGTTGCCAGAATAAAAAATGGACGCTCAAGACTATAGGTTTTACCCGAATAGGTCACCTCAAATTCTTGCATCGCTTCCAGTAATGCAGCTTGTGTTTTTGGTGGGGTACGATTAATCTCATCTGCTAGGATGATATTTGCAAAAATAGGCCCCTTCTTGAATTCGAAAAACTTTTTACCCGTAGCCTGATCTTCTTCCAGAATCTCTGTTCCAATTATATCTGAAGGCATTAAATCTGGGGTAAATTGGATACGTTTAAAATCCAAGTCTATTGCCTGCGACAAGGTGCGAATCATCAAGGTTTTTGCAAGCCCCGGAACTCCTTCAAGCAATGCATGACCACCAGCAAGAAAGGTAATAAGCAATTGCTCCACCGTTTCCTCCTGACCTATAATCACCTTTGCAATCTCTTTCTTAAGATCCTTTAGCTTTCCAGTTAACGTGGTTACTTCTTGTTGTAATTCGGTTAGTGTGTTATTCATAGTGTTACCTTATTAAATCTCTTTTTCTTCTTAGCTTCTCCTGCAAAACATCTCCCCTAGCCCATCTTCGAAGAGGGGAAATTTCATGTTGCTTTTTGCGAAACAAAAACAACATTTCTTCGCAACAGTGTCCCTCTTTGAAGAGGGAGTTAGGGAGATGTTCGAGAAACATCATTCTCTTACTCCTAGCTTCCCCTGCAAAACATCTCCCCTAGCCCCTCTTCGAAGATGGGAACTTTTTAAGTTGCTTTTTGCAAAGCAAAAGCAAACTCTTCTCCCAATAGTGCCCCTCTTTGAAGAGGGAGTCAGGGAGATGTTGGCGATTTATGATGTTAATGCATACATCACGATATTCACTCCAAATTTTGTGTTATCAATTTTATACCAACGTTTGTTTCTGAAATCGTAATCCCACTCGCAGCCGTAATCTTTGTTGCTATAGAGGACTCCTATTCTTCCGTTAACCTCAATGGCTTTTAGGTATTCATGTACGAGGTCATCTCCCCAGCCGTTTAGTTCTTGACTTGTGGTAGGTGGACCGTCTTCAAATTCAAAGAAGACGTTATAGATCTCGTGGTCGTTAGGTATTTTTTTGAGTGCATCTTGACCAAAAATCTCTTCCATCTGGCGCTCAAATGATTTGGCAAATAACCCGTCGATGTCGTGGTTACAGTCATCTGCAAAAACGAAACCTCCGTTTTCTATATATTTTTTAAAATTCTCTTTTTCCTTCTTTGTAAACTGTACGAGCTTATGTCCTGAGATGTAACAAAACGGACATTTAAAAATCTCATCACTCGCTAGTGAGATAATGTTCTCCTTAGTATCTACCGCAAGGGTAGTATACTCTACCAGTGAGTTAAGCAAATTAGAAGGCATACGCTGATCTACGTCCCAGTCTCCAGATTCGTATTGTAAGCGCGTAAAGAAGAATTTGTTATTCATTATAAGTTACTATTCATCTTTTACAAAACGCTTACTCCAGCTTTTTTGAATATATTTTGTAGCTCCACATCTATAGGAAATGCTTGTAATGGAGCAACATTGGCTCCGCCAGGATTACCTACCGGTATCTTCCCAACAAATGATTTTACACCGCCTACTACTAAACGTGGAATTTGGCCTATCACTTCTTTAGAACTTTTTATACGTACACCAAATTGCAACATTTTCCAGTGAACGTATGTATGATTATAAGGATAACGTTGTCCAATAATATGTGCGCGTTCAAGATGGTTCCAAGCAAGCTGTAAATCACCTGCACGATAAGCTTTGATATAAGCTCTAAGTTCATCTTCATAAAATGGAGATAACTTTTTAGGTATCGTAGTATTAAATTTCATGATTTATTGACATTGTTTCATTCCACTCACGCTTTCGCGAAAGCGAACCTAAAATAAAAACTGGCTACCACTTTTGTGATAACCAGTCTTATATAATTTATACGTTTTTATACAGCATCTGAAAGACTGGTAAAAGTAAAGTCACGTATTTTCATATACGGGATTAAACTACCATCAACGCGTACTTGCTTGCCAAGAGTTTCTAGATTATTAAGCATAATAATAGGACTCTCATTAAAGCGGAAGTTCTTTACAGGATACTTGATTTTTCCGTTCTCAATGTAAAAAGTTCCGTCGCGGGTAAGACCTGTGTACAGTAATGTTTGAGGATCTACAGAACGTATGTACCATAATCTGGTAACGAGGATTCCTTTCTTTGTAGACTTGATGAGATCTTCAAGAGATGCGTCACCACCGCCCATGATAAAATTACTAGGAAAAGGGACTGGCTCTACACCTTTTTCTTGTGCCCAGAAACGATCATACGCAAGGTTTTTTACCACTCCGTTTTCTATCCAGCTTGTCTTTTTAAGCGGCTGCCCTTCTCCATTCCAAGTACCTGCTGGCACTTCTTCATTAAGAGGGTCTGACCATAGGTTTACACGCTCATCTACAATTTTGACACCCATCTTAGTGCCTCCACCTTCTTTAGACATAAAGCTTCTTCCCTCATCTGCAGATCGTGCACTTATAGAACGACCTAAGCCTTCTAGTAGTCCCAATCCAGCAGATGGCTCAAGAATCACGGTGTACTTACCTGGCTCGATTGCTTTTGCCTCGCGAGACATTACTGCCTTATCAATAGCAACTTTTGAAGCTTCTGCTGCGTCAAATTTTGACACATCATTAAAATCTCTTGTAACCCATCCAGAACCCGTACCATCGTTAGATCGCATGGTTACTGTAAACTCAACGTTAGTCGACTTGTTATAAGCAAACAATCCGTTAGAATTCATCATCGCGCTAAAGCCCGCACCACCATCTAGAAAACCAGCTGCGGTTACATCATTTTCTTTGGCAGGTTGTATGCTGCTCTCTGCTACTTGTGCTCTATACTCCGGAGTCATATTTGCCGTAGCTTCTACGTACGTTTTAGACTCGTCATACGTTTGCGGCCCTAGTGGCTGCATAAACTCAGGGTTTTCTGGAGCAAGCTTTGCAAGTTCTTCTGCACGTTTTACCACTTTTTCAAGTGACGCATCATCAAACTCGTCTATGGTTGCTGTACCTGATTTTTTACCAAAACTTGCAGTGACCGCAAGACTTTGGTTAGACTGGTGTCCTGATGTAGAAACAGAGTTACGTGCATAACGTATGTTACCACTCTCGCTACCGCCTAAATTTATAACGCAGGCATCTGCAGTAGAGAAGCTCATTGCTTTCTCCATTACTTTTTTTGCCTCTTCTTTTGAAAATATTCCCATTGTGTTTCTTCTTTAAAAATTGACGATTAAACGTTACGACCCGTGTTGATCACATTAATATCATTAAATCGTGTCGTGGCACTTCCATGTGATACTGCGCTCACTTGTGAAGGTTGCCCTTTCCCGTCGAAGAATGATCCAAAGAGACGGTAGTCACTCTGATCACATATTTTTGCACAAGAATTCCAGAACTCTTGTGTATTAGATTGGTATGCTACATCATTAAGCATCCCAACTATTTTTCCATCCTTAATCTCGTAATACATCGTACCTCCAAACTGGAAGTTATATCGCTGCTGGTCTATAGAATAAGATCCACGACCTGCAATGTAGATTCCTTTTTCTACATCTTTAATCATATCATTAATAGAATACGGCTCTTTACCTGGCTCTAGTGAGATGTTAGGCATACGCTGGAACTGTACATCATTCCAACTTTGCGCATAACAACATCCATGAGATTCGTTCTGATCTATCATTTGTACTTGGTCACGTATTGCTTGGTAATTTACCAGCACACCATTACGTATGATATCCCATTGCTTGGTTTTTACACCTTCATCATCCCAGCCTACAGCTCCTAGTGATCCCACTTGTTGCTTATCTGCTACAATGTTTACCAGGTCACTACCATATTTAAAGTTTTTAGACTTCCACTTATCTATGGTTGCAAAACTTGTTCCTGCATAGTTTGCCTCATACCCAAGTACACGATCAAGCTCCGTAGGGTGACCTACAGACTCGTGAATGGTAAGACCTAAGTGATTAGGCTCTAGTACAAGATCATATTTTCCAGCATCTACAGACTTTGCAGTAAGCATTTCTTTAGCCTGCTTTGCAGCCATGGCAGCATCTTCTATAATATCGTAGCTATTTCTATATAACTTCAATCCTTGCGGACCTTCAAGTTTTTCTGACTCAAGACCATCTAGGTATTCATACCCAAGTCCCATAGGAGCACTCATAGCCTGGCGGGTTTTAAACTTACCACCACCTACAGCCGTCACGCCAAATGTAGGCCAGATACGGTGCACATCTTGATCAATATATGAACCTTCGGTAGAGGCAAAATACTTTTGCTCATTTACCATAAAGAGCGCAGAGTTTACAAAGTTTGCACCATTAGACTGCGCAGCAGCATTTGCCGTAAGCAACAGCTCTACCTTCTCAGATACAGGTACTTCTTTAAAGTCTTTTTTAATAGGCGTTTTCCAGCTCACCTCACCGTAAGAAGCTTCTGGAGCTAGCACTACTGGGTTGGTTTGGAATTTTGAGTTAGCCTTAGCAATTGCTACAGCTTGTTCTGTTGCCTTCTGGATACCATCTGGCGTTACATCATTAGTAGATGCAAAACCCCAAGTACCATTTGCAATCACGCGTATCCCTATCCCAAAAGATTCGGTATTTACAACGCCTTGCACTTTATCTTCACGTGTGCGCACAAACTGGTTTAGGTATCTCCCTATTCTAGCATCTGCATATGAAGCACCTAAACCTTTTGCCGTATTAAGGGCGACATCTGCCATTTGTTTTTTAAGCAGTACGTCCATTCCTGGTTCGAGCAGTGCTTCTGTTGGGATATTATTTCCCAGCATCATCGATGGCACCATTAAGGCACCTGCTCCCATACCAGCGAGTTGGACAAAATTTCGTCTTTTCATAAGGTCTTAGGTTTTATTGAATTGTTTGTTTTATTGCGTTTTTAACATTTAATTATTAAAAGCAGTATAATATCAGAATTTATGTTAAGGTGTCTTGTAGTATAAATGCTAATTATATCTTAAAATTTTACGCTTTCGCGAAAACTTGATTCCTCCAACACCTACTCCATTCACATAAACAGAGGATACAACCGATTTAAATTGTAAATAAAAGTTGAAATCCTAAAGAAAGCACGTAGATTTATAAAAACACTACCTTGAAAATAAATAAACATACACTCATAAGCCTCTTAGGAATAGGAGCATTTAGTTTACTCTCAATTTTAGAATTCACTCACTTAATCAAGTATGTGCTAGAACAATTTCTAATAATTTACAATTCTAATTCGATAAGCTCTTTATGGATGCCTGAAATAACGGGTACTGTTATTTTTACAATCGCTATAGTAGTATGTGCGAAGTATATCAAATCATCCATTATCATAAATAGTAAGAAATGTTTGTTTAGTTTGATTTCAATATTTTTTATAATTATGCTATTACAATTTCTATCATCCTTCTATGGAACTGGTTTTTTGATTAGTACTTTTCCAACTGAGTTTGACTACTACTATGAGCTAAAAAAAGAAAACTTACAACTTCTAGCAAACCTGGCATTAGCTCCTATATTTAGATATCTAATCGTGGCTATTGTCTTAATTTGGGAAGTAAAAAATCATGATGATGCACATATAGACAATCCAACACAAAAAATGTAACCATGCTCCACACCATCCACAACGAAAACCTCATCTGTACCATTACTTCAAAAGGGGCAGAAATACGTTCCTTAATTAATAAGGAGACTGGTGAAGAATATATTTGGCAGATAGATCCTTCTGTGTGGGGAAGTAGTTCGCCAGTGTTGTTTCCTGCTATTGGTAATATTAAGGAGAATAAGATTGTTTTTAATGGCGAAGACTATGCTATGACTAAGCATGGAATTATAAGAAATAATGAGCAGCTTGATTTTCAGCAGCACGACGCGTCTAGTTGTTCTTTTACGCTCACAAGTTATAATGAAACATTACGACAGTATCCATATACGTTCCATTTTCGCGTAAGCTTTACCCTTGTTGAGTATCGATTATTAATGACCTATACGGTTACAAATAATGATACCGTGCCTATGCATTTTGCCTGTGGTGGTCACACTGCTTATGCTTGCCCACTTGATGAGCATACTGCACTATCTAATTATGTGATTGAATTTCCAGAGACGCTAGATCTTACCTCGCGCACGCTAGGAGATAGTGGGTTATTATCTCCTGAAAAACGAGCTATCAAAACTAATGGCGGACTCTTACCACTCTCAGAAAGGCTTTTCAATGAAGATGCCCTCATCTTTACAGACATTAATTATGACTGGGTACGACTGCGTAAAAAAGATGAAAAGAAAGGAGTCATCGTGCGCTTTAAGGATTATCCTAACCTTGCTTTATGGTCAAAACCCGCTGCAGATTATGTGTGTATTGAACCGTGGATAGGACTTCCAGACAGTGAAGATGAAAGTATCGATATCACTAAAAAAGGTTCTTATAAAACGCTTGCGCCAGGTGCAACATTTGATATCACTATTGAAACCGAAATAGAGCAAAACTAACTGCCGTGACGCACTGACCACTTCTTAAATATTAGCTATCACGCAATCTGCTTATTAAAAAAAACGAACGATAAAACAGAAAAGTAGTATCTTCTTTCCATATTATATGCTTCTTGAACGTACTTGATATTCTATAAGCACTCATTTAACTATTGCATTATTATGAAAATAACAACTACGTTCTTAGTACTATGTATCGCAACCACAGCTTTTTCTCAGCGTGAGAAAACAAAAAATCCTGGGGTTTCATTTAAGATATCTACAGAAGCCGTCGCTCAACCATCTGAGAAGCTCAATAATGTGCTTGATTATTTTGAAAATCAATATTGTTCAACACGGGTATTGAATGCTCCATGTAATGATTGCGATACTACCGTAGACCAACTAGAAAGGCAATTTATTCTGAATAGTTTAAAGGAGATAAAGCAACATTTTGCTTCTAAAATCTCTATAGATGAACATGATTTTTTGAGAATAGAAGGACATCAAGGAAAGGTTTATAAAACAAAAGAAGAAGTGATAAACGCATATCAAGAGCACCTAGCTATTGAAATCAAAGAACTCCAGATAAAAATAAATGTAAACGAAAAGGAGATTGAAAAACATAGACTGGCACCTATACCTTCTCCTGCGGTTCTTGAGGAAAGAACTAGAGTAAATAATAAAAACAACTAGCCTTATGGCGTTAATCGTAGAAACCCCTCCTTATTTTGTTGCGCTAGCATGCACAGGTTTTGCCATCTCACTTATGGCGTTCATTCCCGTGTATTCAAAAAAAATAAAAATCACTTATATCATACCACTACTACTATTAGGTATGATATTATTTTTTGCGGGCGCACCTCTTCCTTGGCCAGATCCGCTATGGGAGTTAGAAATAGGTAAGATAGTAAGCGAAGTTATTGTGATCATAAGTCTTATGACAGCTGGGCTCAAAATAGGCACGAGTTATAAATGGAGTGACTGGAAAAAACCGTTATCACTGGTCGCGATTACAATGCCGCTATGCATGATTGCCATTTTTGCTATTGCTCATTTCTTACTAGGACTTAATGGTCCCGTTTCTTTATTACTCGCAGCAGTGCTTGCGCCTACAGATCCCGTGCTTGCTAGTGAGTTACAACTAGAAGAACATCAAGATTTAAAAGAGAGAAATACAGGTTTACGTTACACACTTACCGCAGAGGCTGGCATAAATGATGGACTTGCTTTTCCATTTGTTTTTCTAGCTATTTTATGGAGTGAAGCTAGCAGTTTTCAAGAAATAGACTGGATGAATTTTATAAGCTACTATGTTTTATTTAAAATTATAGGTGGTCTTTTAGTTGGCGCCATAATAGGCTTTATATATAGCTGGGTGGTACAGTATCATAGCAAAGAACATCAAAAATATATACTCAATGGCTTTATTGCGGTCGCGCTCACTTTCTTCTCTTACGGTCTAGGGGAAATACTGAGTACTTACGGTTTTTTAAGTGTGTTTGCTACTGGTGTATTTATGCAATATCACTGCCGAAAATCTACAGAGGATAATATAAATACTTCTATGCTGCACTTTGCAGAGGAGACAGAAAAATTACTCGTCGCACTGTGGACCATCTTTTTTGGTGGTGCTTTGGTTTCAGGTATATTATCATATACAGATGTAGACGGTATCATAGCGAGTCTAGTTATTGTACTAGTATTGCGACCTATTTTTGGGTATCTCGCCATGCTTACCACAAACTTTTCAAAGGCAAAAAAATGGGCAATTAGTTTCTTCGGGATACGCGGTATAGGGAGTTTCTTTTACCTAAGTTATGCTTTGATACACGGTAATTTTACAGAGTATGACGAGCTATTTGGTATTGTGAGTTACGTGATTCTCTTTAGTATTCTTATTCACGGACTTACGAGCCTTCACGTGATTGATTATTTTAAGCGAACAAACAAGGCCGCTTAACAATATCACTGTTGCCTATATATATAATATTTTTTATTGGCTTAGAGCCAAAATATCTTTTTCATCATGCTTATTACTATCCTTGTTGTTTT
The DNA here is from genome assembly GCF_000212355.1 of Dokdonia sp. 4H-3-7-5. Taxonomy (NCBI): domain Bacteria; kingdom Pseudomonadati; phylum Bacteroidota; class Flavobacteriia; order Flavobacteriales; family Flavobacteriaceae; genus Dokdonia; species Dokdonia sp. 4H-3-7-5. Next base: position 2,240,173 of record NC_015496.1, on the reverse strand, counting down.
TGTTGTTTCTATGTCACTCATTGCTGGCGCACTGTGGGGTTTGTATGGCAAACTATCGAAAAATACAGAAGGATTTCTCATTGCACTTGCTGGAGGAGCACTCATAGTATCTGCAGTGTTAGAGCTTATAGAACCAGCTATGGAGGATGGTGATGTATTGCTACCGCTCTTGTTTGTTTTTATAGGAGCTTTGGTATTTACAGGCTTAGATTTTTATGTAAAAGAAAAATGGAGTTCAAAAAGCGGTGGTGCAGGTCTTCTAGCAGCCATAACCTTAGACGGGCTTCCAGAAAACTTAGCACTTGGCGTAGCACTCATCACGGCAGATCCACTGGCTGTAGCCGCTCTTTCTGGATCGATACTACTGTCTAATCTTCCCGAAGCTGCAGGAGGAGCAAAAGAAATGAAAGACGACGGAAGGTCTAAAAGATCAATCCTCATACTATGGACAGGGACTGCGATATTGCTTTCTGCCGCAGCGCTAGTAGGTTACTTCTTTCTAGAAAACGTTTCTAAAGATATCCTAAACAATATACGGTGTTTTGCCGGTGGTGCTGTCGTAGCTTCACTTGCTATTGAAGTTTTTCCAAAAGCTTTTAAAGAAGACAAATACTGGATTGGACTCGCAACTGCTCTAGGTCTTATCATTGCCTTTTACCTTAATAGTCTGTCATAAATAGTGCTTGCTTGACCACATGTTTTTATAAGATGATTGCAATAAATAACTAGCTTTGTAGCTCCTAGAATTACCACATATGATTGCAGCTGTTTCCCTATTCCTTATCATCACCATCTCTGTGTTGATTACTAAGATTTCTACTATCGCACTAGTCCATACTGGTCTTTCTGAAGAAAGTGCCAAGTTTCAATCACGATCTGCTTACACTGGTGCAGGCTTGAGTACAGCAGAAACTGAAAATATCATGAATCATCCTGTACGCCGTAAGATTATTTACAACTTAATGCTCATAGGTAATGCAGGTATTGTTACGGCGATGTCATCATTGATCCTCACCTTCGTATTACCAGAATCTAATGCTTCTCGATTTTATGGGTTTTTAATCATTGTGGGCGGTATTCTAGTGTTATGGTTTGGAATACGCAGTAAATGGGTTAATCACGGCTTATCCAAAGTGATTAATAGAATGCTCAAAAAATATACAGACTTAGAGGTTCAAGACTATGCTGCTGTATTACACCTAAAAGACAATTTTAAAATTATAAAAGCTACCGTAGATACAGATGGCTGGATGTGCAATCGCACATTACAAGAATTAGACTTACGAGAAGAAGGAATCACTGTGCTAGGTGTAGAGCGTGAGGGAGCAGGATATTTTGGATCTCCATCAGGTAATTTTAAAATGTTACCACATGATGAAGTAACACTCTATGGTAAGTCTGATGGTATTAAAAGTATCTACAATCGCAAGAAGGATTATTATGCGCATCTCGAACATAAGAAATTTGTAGAAAAAGAAGAAGAACGTAAAGCAAATGATGTAGAAAAAATGAAAACTACTACAGACTAAATCCAGTCTTATCTCATTTTCATTACAATAAGAAGATATCTATATTTTTGATCTTTTACAGGTCTTCTACTTTTCCTCAAACTTAGTTTTTTATACCTTGCGCCTCTAAAATAAAATTCATGGCTCGTAAAAAATCTACTTCACTTAAAATGCGTATTCTTCACAGATACCTAGGCTTCTTTCTAGCAGGAATCATGGCAGTTTATGCGATAAGTGGAATTGTTTTAATCTTTAGAGACTCAGATACTTTTAAGAATACGGTTGTCATAGAAAAAACACTTGACCCAAACCTCTCTGCGCCATCACTAGCCAAAGCTGTAAATAACAAAAGACTTAAGGTAACTAAAGAGGAAGGTGGTGTTCTTTATTTTTCAGAAGGAACTTATAACAGCAACACTGGAGCGGTTGTGTATTCTAAAAAAGAATTGCCCTTCATTCTTGATAAGCTTACTCATTTCCATAAAGCCAAATCTGGAGATCCACTATATTTTTTAAATATCTTTTTTGGACTAAGCTTACTCTTTTTTGTAGTATCCTCATTCTGGATGTTTATCCCATCAAGCCCTATTTACAGAAAGGGAATGCTCTTTGTAGCAGGAGGAATAGTACTTGCACTTATATTATTATTTGTCTAGGCTTATACCATTAAATATTATTTAAAGTCCTTTTTTCTGCAGTAGCAGATAGAAACTGCTCTTGAATATCCATTACATCTTGCACTTCATCTAGCTCGCATAAGTAATGTATAACGGCACGCATCCCATTAAACATCACAGCATCACCCTGTGGGTTTGTTGGTTTTATACTGCAGCGACTTATAGGTAACTCATAACCGCAAGCTCGTAAAAAAACAGCTTCAATCTGGAGTAACTCACTAGGCAAATACCCATAAAAACGTTTGCCAAAAGCCTCATTTACCTTTCCTACATAATTGAGTATTAGTGAACCGTGAGCGTCTGTCATGTGTTTCCACATATCTTTATTGTCACAAATAGTTCCTACTGCACAAGCTGTGCAGCAACCAGGGTGTAGGCTACCATCAGAAAACGCTGCATATAGTTTTGATAAAGCTCGTTCTAGTCTAATTGGAAATATAGTAGTCATCGCAAGTTTTTTTATTTAAAGTTAACATTTGTCTTTGAGATAATATGTTAATAGTGTGTACAAAAATATGGTACTTATCCTTTTCAAAATAAAAGCTCCTAAATCCTTTTTGTTTGATTTCCAACACTTTTAGTTTTTCTTTCGCGAAAGCGTGCTTCTCATTTTCCTTTAAAAAATATAAGATTTAATAATAAGGGGTTTTAACTAAATGTAAAATCTCATTTTATTAAACAGTTAAGGCTTTACATAAAATAAACGCTTTTTTAATAAAAAGGCTACGATTAGGTAACGTTTACTCTTTTACTCTGAGACTACTTTTAAACCATTCTAATAATCAACTAATTACTCAAAAAATGAAACAAGTAAAGTCAATTTTTTTAACAATGCTATTTATAGCAGGAACAGGTGTTCTTTTTACAAGCTGTGACGATGCCGAAGATGGCATGGACGGTATAAACGGTGTAGATGGCATCAATGGACAGGATGGTGCCGATGGACAGGATGGAGCAGACGGTGAAGATGGAGATGATTTTGAAATGGGAACAACACTATTTTCAGATAAATCTGCAACGCCACCACTTGTTGCAATGTCACCGCAATTCAATTACGTAGAAGCATATTCATTAGTATCTACTCCTGATGTTATAGGAGGAGATTTTCAACTTGCGGGATCTGCAGATGGTTCTGGATTTTTAGTAGATGGTGAAGATTACATTTATGTAACTAACTGTGAAGATAGTTATGCAGTGGCTCGTATCCGTTTTGATCAAAATCTAGTTCCTATCTCTGGAGATTACTTACTAGATTCTGGAGTATCTGATTTTGCAAGACAATGTAGTGCTACTATGTGGGAAGCAGATATACATGGAGGAGATGAAGATATCTTTTTATCTGCTTCAGAAAGTATTAACTATGATGTGAAAGCTATCGACCCTAGGGTAACTACTCCAACACCACAAGCAGATTTTGGACTAGATGCACTAGGAGAATTTTCTTGGGAAAATGCAACTCCGCTACCTAAAGATGCTTATTCTGGCGCTACTGTAATTGTAGGTGGGGATGATGACTCAAGTAACTCTGAGGGACAAGTAGCTATGTACTACTCTACTGCTGGTGATGCAGATTTTACTGGAGGTTCTATCTACGTACTACGTTTTAAGCAAGTATCTGATGGAATGGGAGGTGTGCAAGATGTTATGCCTAACACTTCTTACAATGAGTCTTCTCTAGATTTTCAAGCAGAATATGATGTAGAATTTGTAGAAATCCCTAATGGAGCTGCACTTACTAAAAACGAAATGGAAACTGCATGTAATGACGTATTTGCTGCACAGTTTATGCGTGTAGAAGATGTAGATTATCAAAAAGGATCTGACGCAAATGGAAGAAATGTATTCTTTGCAGTAACAGGACGCGGACCAGGACAGGGAACTTACAACGACTGGGGAACTGTATATAAACTCGCTCTTGATGACAACAACCCACTAGAAGGAAAGCTCACTCAAATCATAAGTGGAAACACAGATACAAATAACCAAGACGGTAACCTTGCTGCATTACAAAGCCCAGATAACATCTGTGTTACAGAGAACTTTGTATACATACAAGAGGATCCTAACTCGTTCTCAAGAGGTCATGCTGCATACATTTATCAGTCAGACTTAAGCGGTACAAACGTACAGCAGGTGCTTGAGCTTGTAGTACGTCAAGATCTAGCAGATGATAACAGTACTGGTTTAAGTGGAGAATTTGGTGCACTTATAGATATCTCTGATAAAATAGGAGAGCCAAATACATTTCTATTAAACATACAACCACACTACTGGAGAAGTGAAGATTTTAAGGCACTTGATGGTCACACTAACAGTGCTTATGAGGATAATCAAGCATCACAAGTTGTATTGCTAAAAGGTTTACCTAGGTAGATATAAGCTAACATTATTTTAATAAAGCGCAATCTCATTTTTGGGATTGCGCTTTTACAATGAACATACTCGCATGAAAATCACTACAAATCAACCTTTTTATATACTGCTCTTAGCTATCTTCTCCCTATCACAAAGCTGTAAGAATGAAGTGCCGAAATACGCTACACAAGCTGTAGCAAATTGGGAAGCCTCAAGAATCATTTACCTACAAGAGATTACTAATGCTATTGCTGGAATAGATACACTAAAACAACTTCCTGTAACAGATGCAAAAGCTAAAGAAGTTTTCAAAACATTGCGCATAGCTTTCAAAAAAGCAGAACCTTATGCGTCGTACCTCAACCCTCCAGTAGGACACCGAGTAAATGGACCAGCATTACCTATTTACAAAGAGGATAATGAGAAAACAATGAATCCTGTAGGCTTACAAAAAATAGAAGAAAGCATTTATGAGGGTGAAACCTCTCAAGGCCAATATGACAAAGAGCTTACGGTCACTTACGGACTTTTACAAAATCTCAAAAAAAATATTGAGAAAAGAGAACTCAATGCTCCTAGGTATTTTACCGCAACTCATCAGCAATTACTGAGAGTACTGAGCTTCTCAATTGCAGGTTTTGATACTCCCGTGAGCCAACTAGGTATTGCAGAAGGTGCTGTGTCTCTACAGAACTTACATGATACCTATCGCGCAAGCATTCAATCTATTATTCAAGCTAAGAACGAATCACTTGACAAGCAATTCACTTCCCAAGTAGAAAATGCTATCACCTTTATTAATGAGAATAGTGACTACGATACATTTAATCGCTATTCCTTTACACGTAACCACCTGACGCCTATCACACGCAGCTGGGTAGCTATCAGGAAAACTAGCGAACTATGGGAAGGAAACCAGAGTACTCCGTTTAACTTTGATGCTCCTACGTTTTTTGAGGACGATAGTTTTAATGTAAATTTCTTCACTCCTAGTATCAACAAGAATCCTACAGATGAACAAATCACTTTAGGAAAGAAATTATTTTTTGATGAAAAGCTATCCACCAGCGGTACGATGGCATGTGCAACTTGCCACGATCCAGAAAAAGCATATGCAGATGGTCTTGTTGTAAATAAAAGCAATACTGGTGAAGCACTACAGAGAAATACACCCACGCTACTCAATACTGTGTTCCAGCAAAACTTTTTTGCAGATGGACGTTCCAATTCAATTATTGATCAAGTTTCTGCAGTATTTACAAATGAGAAGGAGTTTAATACAAATGTTCATGAATTTTCTACAAGGATTCTAGAAGACCCTAGCTACTTAGAGATGTTTGAAAAAGCCTACGGTGGAGTATCTACTCGCAATACAGATGTAGTAAAGGCAATTTCTTCATACGTAAGCACGCTCAATAGTTTTGATTCAAAATTTGACCGAAACATGCGAGGTGATGAAGATACCTTTACAAAAGAAGAACAACGAGGTATGAATTTGTTTATGGGTAAAGCTTTATGTGCAACATGTCACTTTATGCCTCTAACCAATGGAACAGTACCTCCATTTTTTGCAGAAACTGAGCGTGAGGTTATAGGCGTTCCAGAAACAGTAGAAAACAAAGAACTTGATGATGACACAGGTTATTACTGGCGCTTTGAAGCAGAACAACATAAAGGTATGTTTAAGACCCCCACAGTGCGTAATGCAGCACTTACAGCTCCATATATGCACAATGGCGTATACACCACACTAGAGCAAGTAATGGATTTTTACAATCAAGGCGGTGGTGGCGGACTAGGATTTGACCTTCCACATCAAACCTTGCCATTTGATAATCTTAAGCTCACAAATGAGGAGCTTGCTTCCTTAACTGCCTTTGTAAAAACACTCACAGATGATAAGGTAGAGGATAATTACTAGCAGTTGCTAAGAGAAAATATCAACCCACAAAAAAGCCCATCGATTAGGATGGGCTTTTTTTATTTAATGTAAAACGAGTAACTACTGTATTGGTTTTCCTGCAGAATTCCAATTATTAATTCCGCCTTCAAGATCATAGATCGTTATAAATCCTGCTTCTTTTAGCTGTTGTGCACACTTGGCGCTTCTACCTCCTTTAGCGCAATACACATAAACAGGCTTACTCTTATCTAGCGTTTCTATTTGAGATTGCCAGTTAGGGTTATTCATCTCAAAGTGCTTAGCATTTTCAAGGTGACCACGCTCCCACTCATTATCTCTACGTACGTCTACAAGTTGTGCTCCTGCAACTAACGCTTCCTTTTCAAAGGTGTCAACGTCAATCACAGTGATTACTTCTTGTGTAGTGATACCGCTTACTTCTTTTTGAGAAGTAGCTTCATTACAACTCCACAGAGAGAAACAAAGCGTTATCGCAATGAGCGTATATCTCAAACGCTGGCTACTCTTAATGCGCTGCATCCCAAGCATTATAACCACCTAGCAAGTTGTAAGTGTTGTTTAACCCTTTTTGCCCCATAAGAGCACACGCTTGTACACTACGTACTCCTGAGCGACAATACACATAATAATTTTTACTCTTATCTAGCTTTTCTACCTCATCAAGGAATCCTTGACCTAGGTAAATATCAATATGTTTTGCCCCTTCTATCATTCCGTTTTCTACTTCTTCCTCCGTACGTACGTCTAGAATTACAGCATCTTTATCTTGAGCTATTTTCTCTTCCCATTGTGGAATCGTTAAATCTGTCATTGTTTAATATTTGTGCAATAGTACATATCTCTATGAGCCATCGCAATTAGTATTTGTTTAAAATTAGATGAATTATGTCAATTTAATGCTAGAAGTATCTGCCTTTTTTATAGCACCATATCCACCTAGCACATTCACTACACTATTTATGCCATATGATTTTGCTATAGATGCATAAATAAGAGATCTATAACCACCTGCGCAATGTATGTGATACGTATTACCTGCTTCCAGCGTGTGCGCATTAACGTGCACTTCATCTAGACCCATATGTGGCAGTCCCTCTATATGACTTGTTGCATATTCTCCAGCTTTACGTACATCTAGCGGATTCTTAATATCGCCAGTAGCAATACCATCTACAAATTCTTGAGCTGTTACTTCTGCTGTAGCAACTACCGTCCTGCCAGATTGCTCCCAAGCCTCTACTCCTCCTTCTAAGAATCCTAAACTATTATCATAACCTACTCTCGCAAGTCTGGTTACTACTTCCTCTTCAGTACCTTCTTCGGCGATAAAGATTATTTTTTGGTGAATATCTGCGATGAGTGCTCCTATCCACGGTGCAAACTGTCCTTGTAATCCTACAAACCAAGCTTGAGGTAATGACGCTTTCGCGAAAGCGAAAACACTTCTTGTATCAAGTACGAGTACCTCCTTTTCATTTGCCAGTTTTTCAAACTGATCAGGAGTCAAAGCCGTTGTTCCTCTATTGATAATGGTATCAAAATCTGTATTTGCCTTCTTATTCATTGCCACATTATGTGGAAAATAAGCCGGCGGAAATGTCAAGCCATCTGTGAGCTCTTTAATAAAGTCCTCTTTATTGAGCTTAAATGCGTAATTATTTTGCTTTTGATTACCTAGCGTATCACTGGTCTCACTACTCATGTTTTTACCGCAAGCAGATCCCGCTCCGTGTGCAGGATAAATGATAATGTCGTCAGATAAAGGTGCAATCTTATGGTGTAATGAGTCATATAAATGACCTGCAAGATCATGAGTTGTAAGATCAGTTTTAGCAGCGAGATCTGGTCTTCCTACGTCACCTATAAAAAGCGTATCCCCTGTAAAAAGAGCTTCTTCTTTTCCTTGTTTATCTTTAAGAAGGTAACACGTAGACTCCATGGTATGACCTGGCGTATGGATGGTGGTAATAGATAAATCTCCCAAGATAAATATCTCTCCATCACTCGCGCTGTGATAGTCATATCCAGCCTTTGCATTAGGTCCTAAAATCACGGTAGCGCCAGTAGCTTTTGCAAGATCAACCTGGCCACTCACAAAATCTGCATGAAAATGAGTTAGAAAAATATACTTAATGGTCGTCTTATTTTCTGCTGCAAGATCAAGGTACGGTTGTACCTCGCGCAGAGGATCTATAATAGCTCCTTCTCCATTTGAACTTATAAAATAAGCTCCTTGAGCTAGACATTTAGTATATAATTGCTGTAATATCATTCTGGGATTTTGAGTGCAAATTTACGAAATACTCGCAGATGTTATTAGACAAAAAAATGAGCCCACAAAAGGCTCATTTTATAATTCTATTTTTCTCAAATTACGATTTAATAGCACAACCTATTGCTTTGGTTTCTTTAAGCGTAACTTCTTTGCCTGACAAAATCTCATCAAGGGCATTCTCTAAGTATTTTTCTGTAACAGCTTTTTCATCTCGGCTACTATTATCTATAGCGCCTATGTACTTAACTATATTTTTTTCTTGAACGCGTTGCAACACGTATACATGTGGAGTTTTGGTCGCTCCATATTTAGGAAAAATTTCTTGACCATCATCTAGCAAATAAGGAAATGTGAATCCCTTCTTCTTTGCACGTTGTTGCATCGCTTTAAAACTGTCTCCAGGCTTAATATGTGGATCATTAGGATTAATCGCGATTACCGGATAACCTAACTTTTTATATTTTGTATCAATAGCAATTAATCTATCTTCATTAGCTATTGAGAAAGGACAAGTGTTACATGTAAACACAACTACAAAACCCTTTGCATCCTCAAAGTCACTCAATGACATCATCTCATTATCTATATTACGTAGATAAAAATCTCCTGCTTCATCACCTATGTCGTATCCGCTTCTATCCTTTTTAATAACAGCATTTGCAGCAAATGCAGATACTACTACTACTAAGGCTAATAACGTTAAGATTTTAAATGTTTTCATTATTAATTAATTAAGGTATTCAATTCTTGCTCTATTTCTTCATATGTAAAAGAGCGCTCATAAAATTTCTTTCTTTTTGATCCTGTGATAAGTGTTGCTGGTATCGCACCACTCCACGAATCATCTACTTTTGGTATCCATCTATTGGCATCTCCATCATCTAGATATAAAACCTCAGATTGTAAATTTTTCTTCTCAACAAAGATTTTTAAAGCATCTAGTTGGTCCGGAAAGTCGAGGCTCACTAATAAAACGGTTACGTCTTTATTTTTATACTCTTCTCCTAACTTTTCAAAAGCCGGTAGTTCTTTGATACAAGGGGCGCACCAAGTTGCCCAAAAGTTTATAACTAGAGTTTCAGAAGGATGATTTTGTATATAATAATCTAGACCATCATAATTCAATGCTTTAATATTACTACCTTCTATTAATGTCTCTTTATAATCCTTTTGCCTTTCTTGGCAGGATGTTAAGATGATTAATAAGACCAATAGCATTAGCTTCATTTGTCAAAATTATTGTGATTGTGTCTTTTAGACATCTCAATTAACACACTTTATGAGAGGATTGTTAATAATCTTAGAATGCCTTAAATCTACACATGTTAAAAAAAATACAAAGGCTTTTGCTAGTTCACAAAAGTATATACATTTGTATATACAAATATTGTAATGACAATAGAAGAACATATTAAAACAAAAACCTTAGGTATAGCACAGAAGCTTACTATAAACCTATCATATACAGCACAATGGTCTAATGACATTCTTGCTAGTGCATTAAAGTCTCACGACTTGTCATTACAGCAATTTAATGTGTTGCGCATATTAAGAGGACAAAAGGGAAAGCCGGCAAACCTTTCTACACTTAACGAGCGTATGGTTACCAAGGCAAGTAACACGACAAGACTAGTGGACAAGCTTATCAAAAAAGAATTAGTAGCACGAGCTACTTGCCCTTCTAATCGCCGTAAAGTAGAAATCACTATTACAAATAGTGGCCTTTCACTCCTAAAAATACTTGACACGGCGATTAGTAATGCGGAGGAAAAAATTACGTCTCAGCTAGACAATAATGAGATAGAGCAGCTCAATAACTTGCTTAATAAATTACGAACAGAAACAAAAAACTAAAAAAAATGAAAAAGAAAATCACAACAGCTTTACTAGCAATTATCGTCACTACAGGTGCATTTGCAAACACAAACCCAATTCTTAAAAAGGTTATTGTAAAAGAAAGCAGTATCAACTGGACTGGAAAAAAAGTATTAGGCCAGCACAATGGAACTATTGATCTTGTTTCTGGTTCACTAGAAATGGAAGATGGTAAACTAATAGGCGGAAATTTTGTTGTAGACATGACTACTATCGCAGTTACGGATCTTAAAGCAGGAGAAGGAAAAGAAAAACTAGAGGGACACTTGAACTCTCCAGATTTCTTTGACACTGCAAATCATAATGAAGCAACTTTTACTATTACAGAGGTTACAGAAAGTGCTACTGGATATAATGTTGTGGGAGACCTAACTATTAAAGGTCATACAGAATCTGTATCAGTAAATATGGTTGTAAGTGAAAATACAGCCACCACTACTTTTAATGTAGACCGCACAAAATATGGAGTACGTTACGGATCGGCATCATTTTTTGACAACTTAAAAGACAACGCAATCTCAGATAATTTTGAACTTGCTGTAAACTTGACTTTTTAAATACAATCCCTAGATTAGCCCGAGAAAAGCTCAATATATAATTTTTATAGATTGAGCTTTTATATTAACAAAGTGGTTACTATCTTTGAACTTCAATGAAAAACAATACAGTACATACTTGGTGGTGGATTACACAACAATCGTTGTCGTAAGCGCCTACCTATGTTTTTACATATACAGCCTGTCTTACGACAGGCTTTTTTTATGCTCTCAAGTCGCCTTAAAGCCGACAATAATTTAAATGAATAATGACATATAAATTAAAAACTTCCTCAAAACGCCTTCTGGCAGACACCATTACTCCAGTTTCGGTATACTTAAGGTTGCGTGACCGTTTTCCTAATAGTTTGCTGCTCGAGAGTAGTGATTATCATGCAAATGATAATAGTTTCTCATACATCTGTTGCAATCCTATTGCTTCCATAGAAGTGGGTAACGGGATCATAACACAGCAATTTCCAGATGGTAAAAGCGAGGAAATAACAGTTACAGATGATACTAACGTTGTGGGTGTTTTAGACGCTTTCGCGAAAGCATTCTCATCTTCAAAGACCGCTCATAAATTCATTAATAATGGCTTGTTTGGCTATTTATCGTATGACTCTGTACAGTACTTTGAGGATCTAAAAATCTCCAAAAAAGAGGAAGATTTGAATATTCCAGATATCTACTATGCAGTGTATCAAAATATCATTGCCATCAATCATTTTAATAACGAAGCGCATATATTTTGTCACAATACTTCTGGAGAAAGTAATATTGAGGAGATAGAGCAAATGCTCAAGTCAAAAAACTTTGCCGAATATAAGTTTGCTCGTAATAATGAGCTTACCAGCAATATTACAGACGAAGATTACAAAGCACTCGTAGACACCTGCAAAAAGCACTGCCAGCGCGGTGATGTATTCCAGATTGTACCTAGCAAGCGATTCTCTCAGCAGTTTACTGGTGATGAGTTTAATGTATACAGAGCACTACGTAGTGTAAATCCATCTCCTTACTTATTCTATTTTGATTACGGAGATTATAAGATTTTTGGGTCTTCACCAGAGGCACAAATCATTGTGCAAGATAGAAAGGCAGAGATTCACCCAATTGCCGGAACCTTCAAAAGAACAGGCAATGATGAGCAAGATGCAATCCTTGCCAAAGAACTTGCAAAAGACGAAAAAGAAAACTCAGAGCACGTTATGCTTGTAGATCTTGCTCGCAACGACCTATCAAGAAATGGACATGACGTTACGGTAGAGACCTATCGTGAGGTGCAGTTTTTCTCTCACGTGATTCACCTTGTGAGTAAAGTAACTGGGCAAATGCATGAGGACAGTAATACACTACAAGTAGTGGCGGATACTTTCCCTGCAGGAACCTTAAGCGGAGCACCAAAGCACATGGCTATGCAGCTTCTCGAAAAATATGAAAACCGCAACAGAACCTTCTACGGTGGAGCGATAGGTTTTATGGATTTTTACGGTAATTTTAATCACGCAATTATCATTCGTTCATTTTTAAGTAAAAATCACACGCTACACTGGCAAGCAGGCGCTGGAGTAGTATCAGGAAGTGACCCAGCCAAGGAATTACAAGAAGTTTATAACAAATTAGGAGCGCTTAATAAAGCACTTGATATCGCAGAAGACATATAGACCATGAAAAAGATATTAGTAATAGATAACTACGATTCCTTTGTGTACAATCTTGTGCACTACCTAGAAGAATTAGATTGCATCGTGACTGTAAAGCGTAATGACCAGTTTGCACTTGAAGAGTGTGACCACTACGATAAGATACTACTCTCACCTGGCCCTGGAATTCCTGATGAAGCTGGCTTACTTAAAGACGTTATCAAAACCTATGGAGGAAGAAAACCTATTCTAGGCGTTTGCCTCGGGCAGCAAGCTATAGGCGAAGTTTTTGGAGGAACTTTAATTAATCTTGATAAGGTATTTCACGGAGTAGCAACACAGGTTCAAATAACAAAGCCAGATACTGTACTGTTTAAGGACCTAGGTGAAGATATAGCTGTTGGACGCTACCATTCATGGGTAGTAGCTACAGAAGATTTTCCACCAGCACTGGAAATTACTGCGATTGATGATAATGGTCAGATCATGGCTTTACGTCATAGGGAACTTGATATACGTGGTGTACAGTTTCACCCAGAATCTGTACTAACACCAGATGGAAAAACGATGATTAAAAACTGGGTACTTAGTTAAACTTTTAGTTATGAAAATCACAGTACTACTTTTATTGAGTTGCTTCCTGTTAATGGGAGGTTGCGATAGCACGCAGAAATCTGCTCAACCTGCTAGTCAAAACGAACCAGAAGTAGTGATAGAAGCATCTCCAGAACCTTTGAAAGAGGTATTGCCAGAAGAGAAAACAGATGCTCATAAAAAACTGATTTTCAACACAAAATTAAGTGTAAGTCCAGAAAGACCTAATTGGGTACTTTTTTCAAATGGAACCTACGTTATATTCCCAAAAGGAACTAGTAAAGATGATATGCGCAAAAGCGCAATAGGTCTTTTACAACGCTACAATAATGAACCTTTTAAAGTAAGAAAATCACCTATCGTAAAAGGATGGGTAGCAAGCTCTCCAAAAGGCATTTATAATTATGTAGCGCTAGCACAAGCAAGCTCACGCCTAGCAACCAATAAAGAACTTGCAAGCATAGGAAAACAAAATGTAATGAAAGATAAGGCAGATCCTGTGATCATTCACATCAACATACCAAAACGATGAAACAAATACTCAATAGATTAATAAATCACGATCAGCTCACAAAAACAGAGAGTCGTGAGGTACTCGTAAACATTTCTGAAGGAAAATATAATCACAGTCAGATTGCTTCTTTTCTCACAGTCTATATGATGCGTAGCATTACTGTAGATGAGTTAGAAGGTTTTAGAGACGCATTGCTAGACCTCTGTCTTGCAGTGGATTTTTCTGAGTATAATGCTATAGATCTTTGTGGTACTGGAGGTGATGGAAAAGATACTTTTAATATCTCTACACTATCTAGTTTTATCACTGCTGGTGCTGGAGTAAACGTTACAAAACACGGTAATTATGGAGTAAGCTCTGTGAGTGGTAGTAGTAATGTGATGGAGCACCTCGGTATAAAATTTAGTAATGACAAGGACTTTTTAAAGCGTTCTATGGATGAAGTGGGCATGTGTGTATTACACGCACCTCTCTTCCACCCTGCTATGAAAAATGTAGCGCCCATACGTAGAGAACTAGGTGTAAAAACCTTTTTCAATATGCTAGGTCCTATGGTTAATCCTGCGTTCCCAAGCAATCAGCTAGTGGGTGTTTTTAATCTCGAACTTGCTAGAATGTACGGATATTTATATCAAAAAGGTGATAAGAATTTTACCATACTACATGCCCTAGATGGTTATGATGAGATCTCACTTACGGGAGCCACAAAAGCAATTACTAATCATACAGAGATGATGCTCGAACCAGCAGATTTTGGCGTAAGCTCACATCTACAGAAAGATATTTATGGTGGTGATACTGTGGAGTCTTCGGCAAAGATATTTATGGATGTAATTTCAGGTAAGGGAACAGACGCTCAGAATAATGTGGTGTGTGCAAATGCAGGAATGGCGATTGCCACCGTACAGGGGCTAACACCTCTTCAAGGATTTGAAAAAGCAAAAGAGAGTTTGTTTTCTGGTAAAGCCGCTCAAAAACTAAGCAAATTACAAGCCTTAAGCAACTAAGATGACGATACTAGATAAAATTACAGCAGATAAAATCAAGGAAGTAGCTTTAAGAAAAAGCCTTATTCCTGTGAGTCAATTAGAGCAATCAGTGCTTTTTGAACGAGATATTATTTCGCTCGCTACGGCGGTGCGCAATGGCTCTGGTATTATTGCAGAGCACAAAAGAAGATCACCAAGCAAGTCTGTTATAAATAACAGCTTAAATGTACAAGATGTAGCTCGTGGTTATGAGCAGGCAGGTGTAAGCGGGATGTCGGTGTTGACAGATATGAAATACTTTGGTGGTGCACTAGATGATTTAATTATTGCTAGAGCTTCGACTAGTTTTCCGCTATTACGCAAGGAATTTATAGTAGATGAATACCAGATTCTTGAAGCCAAAGCCTACGGTGCAGATGCGATATTACTGATTGCAGCTACGCTTTCGCGAAAGCAAATAGAGCAGTTTTCAACCTTTGCAAAAAGTCTTGGTCTCGATGTGCTTTGTGAATCTCACAATGAAGAAGAATTACAGAAGTCGATTATGCCATCTGTAGATATGCTAGGCATAAATAACCGAAATCTTAAGACTTTTGAAGTAAGTCTAGAAACGAGTAAGGAGCTCATCAAGCAGATTCCAGACGATTTTACAAAAATCTCAGAAAGCGGTATTAGCTCGATTGAAGCGATTAAAGAATTAAAACCACACGGTTTTCACGGGTTTTTAATTGGTGAAAACTTTATGAAAACAGATAACCCAGGAGAGAGTGCAGCAACTTTTATTAATCAGTTATGAAGTTAAGATATAAAAAGAAAAAGCTTATTATTTATGCAGTGATTGCCATTGTATGGAGTTTACTTGGCATTATATCCTTTATTGAAAATGAAAACAATTTCATGAAGTACTCGTACCTCGTGCTTGGTGTCGTGCATATTATAATATTTATATTATATCAACATCAAGGATATGCAAAGATTACCAATGGTATTTTAATCGTTGGAGAATTGAAGAAAAAAAGAATCTCCATTGATCAACTTATAGAGATTAAACACGTGGCTGGAGATTTTGTACTTGTTTCGGAAACAAATAAAGTAAGTCTTAGTAAGGATCAAGTGCGCGAGGAAGACTGGAAAGAGTTTATAGCAATCCCAAAGATTAAAGCCTTAGATCCACATCAATATAATTCTTAGAAGATTAAATAATTACAATTAACCTCAATCGCAATCCTATCATGAAAATCAAAATATGCGGCATGAAATATAATACACAAGAGGTCGCTGCATTGCAGCCAGACTATCTTGGGTTTATATTTTATGAGAAAAGCAAACGAGATTTTGGCGACCTAGCGATTCCAGAATTACCGGAGGGAATTGACCGCGTAGGGGTTTTTGCAGATGCAGATATTGCTTTCGCGAAAGCGAAAATAATACAGCACAACCTCAACGTAATCCAGTTGCACGGGAGTGAGTCGCCTGAGTACATAAAAGAACTTCAAGGTTATCTGGTCGAGCGCAGTCGAGACCTCAACATTTGGAAAGTTTTTGGAATAAAAGACAACTTTGATTTTGAAAAACTTAAGCCTTATGAAGGAATTGTGGATGGCTTCCTTTTTGACACCAAGGGAAAAGAAAAAGGAGGAAATGGATACACCTTTGACTGGTGTGTACTAAAAGATTACACGTCTCAAACACCTATTATTTTAAGCGGTGGCATAGGACTAGAAGAAGTAGAAAAAGTAACAGAAATACTGGCGACAGATTTGCCTATTATCGCACTTGATGTAAATAGCAAGTTTGAAGATAAGCCAGGAATGAAGAATATAGAAAAATTGAAAAAGTTTAAAGCAGCGATCGCAGCGTTTACGCCGTCTCGCTCATAATACAATTGCTATGAATACACTTGAAAAAGAAAAAAGTTACCAAGCAGACGAGAGAGGCTATTATGGAGATTTTGGAGGTGCTTTCATCCCAGAAATGCTCTATCCTAATGTAGAAGAATTGCGCTCACAGTATGTACAAATCATGCAAGAGCCAGCCTTTCAAGAAGAGTTCAAACAACTTCTAAAGGATTACGTAGGTCGCCCTACGCCGCTTTATTATGCCAAAAGATTTAGTGAGAAGTATGGCACAAAAGTTTACTTAAAAAGAGAAGATCTTTGTCATACAGGAGCACATAAAGTAAACAATACGATAGGTCAGATTTTAATGGCGCAGCGTCTAGGTAAAACCAGAATCATTGCAGAGACTGGTGCTGGACAACACGGTGTTGCAACAGCTACGGTTTGCGCACTTATGGGTCTAGAATGTATCGTATATATGGGAGCGATAGATATAGAACGCCAGGCGCCTAACGTAGCACGCATGAAAATGCTAGGAGCAACTGTACGCCCAGCAATGTCTGGAAGTAGAACACTTAAAGATGCAACTAACGAAGCGATACGTGACTGGATTAACAATCCAGTAGATACTCACTACATCATAGGCTCTGTGGTAGGGCCACACCCTTATCCAGATATGGTAGCTCGTTTCCAATCGGTGATTTCTGAGGAGACTAAGAAACAATTATTAGAAAAAGAAGGAAAAGAAAATCCTGACTATGTAGTTGCCTGTGTAGGTGGCGGTAGTAATGCTGCTGGATTATATTATCACTATCTAGATCAACCAGATGTAGGCATTATTGCTGTAGAAGCTGCTGGAAAAGGTGTAGATACGGGTGAGAGTGCTGCAACATCTGCACTGGGACGTGAGGGAATTATACACGGAAGTAAGACCTTATTAATGCAAACAGACGACGGGCAGATTACAGAGCCTTACTCTATCTCTGCTGGTCTAGACTACCCTGGTGTAGGACCTATGCACGCAAACCTCTTTCGCTCTGGGCGTGGGGTGTTTATCTCTGTTACAGATGAAGATGCGATGACGGCTGGACTAGAATTAAGTAAGCTAGAAGGAATTATCCCTGCTATTGAGACAAGTCACGCACTTGCTATTTTTGAAACCAGAAAATTCAAAAAAGACGACATCGTAGTGATCAACCTTTCGGGACGTGGTGATAAGGATTTGAATACCTATATCGATTATTTCAAATTATAGAAGCACGCTTTCGCGAAAGCAAAAAAACATCAATAATAAATTTCCGCCTATGCGGGAATGACAAAATATTTATTCAGATGAATAGAATAAAACAAAAATTACAAGAAGATAAAAAGCTACTAAGCTTATACTTCACTGCTGGATATCCAGCGATAGATGATACTGTTTCTATCTTAACGCAGCTTCAAGAAAGCGGTGTAGATATGGTGGAGATAGGATTACCTTTTTCAGATCCGCTAGCAGATGGGCCTACTATTCAAGAGTCAAGTACTGCTGCGCTTCATAACGGAATGACTACCGAAAAACTGTTTAGCCAGCTGGACGGTATTCGTGAGACCATTCACATTCCGCTTATTGTGATGGGTTACTTTAACCCGATGTTACAATATGGAGTTGAGAAATTCTGTAAGCGTTGTCAAGAAATAGGTATCGATGGAATCATTATGCCAGACTTACCACTAGCCGAATACGAAGCGGAGTATAAAGCAATCTTTGAAAAATACGGACTTATCAATGTATTTCTCATTACTCCTCAAACGAGTGATGCGCGCATCCAGCAACTAGATGCGGCAAGTGATGGCTTTATCTATATGGTGAGTAGCGCGAGTACTACGGGTGGTACTAGCGGCTTTAGTAATACGACTTCAGATTACTTTGAGCGCATCGCTGCAATGAATCTAAAGAGCCAGCAAATTGTAGGATTTGGTATTAGTAATGAAGAGACTTTTAAAGCAGCAACTACACACCAAAAAGGAGCCATTATAGGAAGCGCTTTTATAAAGCATATTACTAAGAATGGAGCAAACAGTGTGGCTAGCTTTGTAGAAACTATTAGGTAATCAACACTTTAACCTAAGACTAACAAGCCTTTAAGACGAATTAACAACCGTGATTTTTATCTTTATATCAAATTAAAAATGAAAAAGATTATGGAACGTAAATTTGAAAGAAAAGTAGAGCAAACTAACCCGACCAATCCAACGGGAAATGTAAACCAGACTACAAATGACTTTGATATCGATAAAAAGACTATCAAAGAACAACAGAATAAAAAGTAAGTTGAGATTACCCTATATATAAATGGTAAAGCCGCCCAATGGGCGGCTTTTTTATGATTTTATCTGAGTAAATTATACTACGCTTTCTCTTGAATTTCTTTCCAAATCCCATTTGCACAAGGTTCTACCACATCTGGCACTAGACCAGAACAGTCACCACCATTACGTATTACATCGCGCACAATAGATGAGGAGATATAACTCTTACCAGAGCTGGTAAGTAAGAATACGGTCTCGATACCAGATAATTTTCTATTAGTATGAGCTATCGCTTTTTCAAACTCAAAATCTCCAGGGTTACGCAGTCCTCTTAGTATGAATTCGCTTTCTTGCTCCTTACAGAAGTCTATAGTAAGACCTTTATAAGTCATTACTTTAATACGCGGCTCATCTTTAAAAGTATCTTCTAGAAATTGCTTGCGCTGCTCTAAAGAGAACATATATTTTTTATCTGAGTTGACACCTATAGCAAGTATTACCTCATCAAAAAGGGTAAGACCTCTTTCTATAATATCATAATGCCCAAGAGTAATAGGGTCAAAACTTCCAGGAAATACTGCTTTTCTTATCATAATCTATAGCTTAATATGGTATTCTTTTTAATTACTAGTAACGCTGTTTATACCTGCGCTCGCTTTATACAATGTTCAATGGCTTCACCAAAAACTTCTGCAAGTGATAATCCTGCTGCTTTAAATTCTCTTGGGATAATACTTTCCTTTGACAATCCAGGATTGGTATTTACCTCAACAAAATGCGGCTTACCCTCGTGAAAAATAAAATCTACACGACAAATTCCTTTGAGACTCAAGAGGTCATAAATCCCTTTTGTAAGTCCTTGCACTTCATTTGTCTCTTTTTCGGAGAGTCGTGCGGGCACAATCTCTTGGGATTTTCCAGAGTATTTTGCCTCTAGACTAAAAAAGTCTCCGTCTGGTACAATCTCACAAGCAGGCAATACTTGTGTCTCTCCACCAAAATTATACACGCCTACAGACACCTCTGTACCGCTTAAAAAAGATTCTATCAGCACTTGGCTATCCTCAGAGAACGCATGCTCAAGAGCTTGCTCGAGATCTCCTTCTTTATATACTTTACTCACGCCGTAACTAGATCCTGCACGGTTAGGCTTCACAAAACATGGATACCCCACTTTTAAGGCAAGCGAATTTTTAAAGGGCATGTCTATCACATCGCCTTTATTTACGTACACAGATTGCGCCATTGGCACGCCGTATGAACTTAACACGCTTAGTGTGTCGCGCTTATTAAACGTCATTGCGCTTTCATAAAAGTCACAACTCGTCTGTGGGATTCCTAGTAATTCTAGGTAGGCTTGTAGTTTTCCGTCCTCGCCTGGCGTTCCGTGTATGGTATTGTAACAAGCTTGGAAGGTTACCTTTTTCGCGAAAGCGTCAATAAAGCTAAAATCGCCTTTATCTATTGCAAATCGCTCGCCATCTATCACACAAAACCATCCCTCCTTAAGGATATGCACGGCATACACTTGGTATTTTTCTTTATCTAAAGAAGCAACTACGGTGGCACCACTGTTAAGCGATATTTGGTACTCGCTACTGTAGCCACCCATTAAAACGGCGATATTTTTTTTCTGCACTTTCGTGAAAATTTGAAAAGACAAAACTAAATCTGTCTCGTTAACGTTAATGTAAAAATAGGTATAATCATACCTACACCAAATAGGCTATCTATTTTATATATTTGCACCCTTAACCACAACCCGTCTATGAGTCTTTTAAAATTTCTAGTAAGCAAAGCATTTGTAAAACAAATTGTACTTGCTATCATCATCATCATCGCATTAGTATTTGTTACTAGATGGTGGTTAGGGAGCACCACAAATCACGATGAGCGCATTGCAGTGCCTAATGTAAAAGGGATGACGCTTGATCTAGTCTCTCAAGAACTAGAAAATGCAGACCTGCGTTACTTTATTATTGACAGTGCAAATTTTAATCCTAATTATCCTAAGTATTCTGTGATTGACCAAGAGCCTAATGCTGGTAAATTTGTAAAAGAAAACAGACAGATATACTTAGTACTCAACCCATCTGGTTATCAAAAAATGACCATCCCTCCTATTGTAGGTAAAACACGCCGCCAGGCAGAACCTTCATTAAAGGCACTAGGATTTGAGATAGGAAAAGTAACCTATGTAGACTGGATAGGAAAAGACGAAGTAAGAGATATAAGACACAAAGGAAAGAGAGTGAAAGCTGGAGATAGACTAGAAAAAACTTCTGTTATCGACCTAGTATTAGGTAATGGTAAAGGTGACTACCGCGACGCTATTTCTGATGACTCATCAGACGAAAACTAAACAATGAACGAAGAACAATTTATAGGTCCAGAACCTCAAGACGACGAACTTTACGAGCACTACAGTTTTACTGCTAGTAAAGGTCAAGAACCATTACGCGTAGATAAATTCTTAATGAATTTTGTAGAAAATGCTACCCGTAATAAAATCCAGAAGGCTGCCAAAAACGGTAGCATTCAAGTAAATAATATTGTTGTAAAACAAAATTATAAAGTAAAAGCGGGAGATGTTGTGCGTGCCATGTTTGAGCACCCACCACACGAGTTTTTACTCACTCCAGAAGATATTGATATCGATGTGGTGTATGAAGACGACCAACTTATGGTAGTCAATAAACCTGCAGGAATGGTGGTGCACCCAGGTCACGGTAATTACTCTGGAACGCTTATTAACGCACTTATTCACCACGTAGATAACCTGCCTAACAATTCTAGTGATAGACCAGGGCTTGTACACCGTATAGATAAAGACACTAGTGGTTTACTGGTAGTTGCCAAAACAGAGCAAGCAATGACACACCTCTCTAAGCAGTTTTTTAATAAAACGACAGAGAGAGAATATGTTGCTATCGTATGGGGTAACGTAGTAGATGACGAAGGAACGATAGAAGGAAACATAGGCCGTCACCCAAAGAACAGATTGCAAAACACCGTTTTTTACGGCGAGGATGAAGACCAAGGAAAACCAGCTGTTACTCATTACAAAGTAATAGAGCGCCTAGGCTATGTAACACTTGTGAGTTGTAAGCTTGAGACGGGACGTACACACCAGATACGTGTGCACATGAAGCACATAGGACACACCTTATTTAACGATGAGCGTTATGGTGGTAATGCTATCTTAAAAGGAACGACGTTTACTAAGTATAAACAGTTTGTAGATAACTGCTTTAAGATTTTACCACGCCAGGCACTGCATGCAAAAACATTAGGTTTTGTACACCCTACTACCGGAGAATACAAACGTTTTGAAACCCCAGTACCAGAAGATATGACGGGCTGTATAGATAAGTGGCGATCTTATGCTACGCACAGTAAGGAGCAATAGTTGAACTACGCTTTCGCGAAAGCTGATACTACAAACTCATAATTACATCAAAAGCGAGTCATTGTTTAAAAACAGTGACTCGCTTTTTTTTTGGATTATTTTAAAAATGTAAGTTTTTAAATAAATAGTAAAATCCTATCCAACCCCAACCCAACCTTCCCTTCAAAGGGAAGGAGCTAGAAATCTCCCTTTGAAGGGAGATTTAGAGGGATGTTGAACATTTGATATTATTAAACTTTACATCTTTAATAATCACACACCACATTAAACTACCAATCCCACCATAACCAAAAACAATAGCCAAGCACTTAATTATAAGACATTATTGCTAACTTTGATACAAAAGAAAAACACCTATGAAAATTGTTGTATCACCAGCAAAGTCACTCAATTTTGAATCAAAACTTCCAACCACTAGAGCTACGCAACCGCAGTTTCTTGAAGAGGCAGAAAAGCTTAATAGTAAACTCTCAAATACTACAAAGAAAGAGATTCAAGACTTAATGCACATTAGTGAGAAACTGGCAGATTTAAACTATCAGCGTTATCAAGATTTCACAACACCATTTACAATAAGTAATGCGCGACCAGCGGTTTATACTTTTGATGGCGATGTGTATACAGGTCTTGATGCATACACTATCCCAACAGAAAAATTAGACAAACTTCAAGACACGCTAAGAATTTTAAGTGGTATGTATGGAATATTACGCCCACTAGATTTAATGCAAGCTTACCGTCTTGAGATGGGAACTAAGCTAGAATACTACAACACTAAGAACTTGTATGAGTTTTGGGGAGACACGCTTACTAATCGTCTTAATGAGGAACTAGAAGATGATGAGCTTTTTGTTAATCTTGCGAGCCAAGAATACTTTAAAGCAGTACAGCCTAAAAAACTTAAGGTTCCCGTAATCACGCCTATCTTTAAAGACTTTAAAAATGGTAAACTAAAGATTATTGCTTTTTACGCAAAAAAAGCACGTGGCTCGATGGTGCGTTACATTATCGATAAAGATGTAAACAGCATAGAAGATCTTAAAGGATTTGATTATGATGGCTACGCATACAGCGCAGAGGAGTCTAATGAAGATAAAAACGAATTTGTATTTACAAGGTAATTGTCTACAATGACTAAAAACCCATCACAGAGAAATCTATGATGGGTTTTTTACGCTCTGGAAAACATCTTATAATACTAGAACAACTACTAATCCTTCTGCATTTTCGCAGCGTCCTTAGCTTTCTTTCTTCCTTTTTTTCTTCTTTTTGCGCCAAAAGTTCCGCGGCTTATTTTTCCTCTTCTTGATTTTTTATCTCCTCTTCCCATATCCATATTTTTAGTTATTCTCAAGGTAGCATTTTTCAAAAAGAACCTATTTTAAAATTCTGTTAATCATCTGCCTATACTATCTTTATAAATAAAAAGTATCACTATGACGTATTACATTCTTATTGCGCTCCAGCTGGCATGTGCTTACCACGTTTACAAGAATAAAAATAGTTTTTACTGGTACTTTGCTATCCTCCTATTGCCTGCCATAGGCTGCCTAGTATATGTAATCGCTCAGATTTTCAATAAAAAGGATGTTGCTGTCGTTCAAAAGGAATTTACAGCGGTTATTAACCCTACTAAAAAGATAAGCCAACTAGAAAAGAAAGTTGAATTTTCTGACACGTATTCTAATCGTGTGGAGCTAGGCGATGCATTACTTGCGATAGGCAACTTTAAAGAGGCAGCGATTCAATACGATAGTGTTTTAAAAGGAAGTCAGAAAAACGATTACTATGCAAACACACAATTACTACTTGCTCTTTTTGAGCAAGAAAAGTATGATGAAGTAATTGCCATAGGTGAGAAAATGAGCACCGTCTCAGATTTTGAAAAGTCGCAAGCACAGTTTAAATATGGGCTCGCCTTATCAAAAACTGGGAAAGATGATGAGGCAGAAGTTATCCTAAAAAAAATAGATCAGCGTTATTCTAATTATCCTGAGCGCGTGCAACTCTCAAAATTTTATATTGAAAGTAAGATGCAATCTAAAGCGCTAGAAGTGCTACACGAGATGCAAGAAGAGTTTTTAAACCTTACTACACCCAATAGAAAACTACACAAAAATACTTTTATAGAAGTAGAAAGACTTGTTGCTGCGACACAATCATAATGTCTGTTTTTAAACATACACATCCTTATCCGCCGTTTAATATTGAGAACGCCACAAAACTCATTGTAGGCACACTTCCTCCTCCTAGATTTACAGAAGGCACTCTTAAAACGGGAGATGTAAACTTTTGCTACGGGAGTATCGATGGGCAACTATGGCCTATTTTAAATAAGATTTTCAAT
Organism: Dokdonia sp. 4H-3-7-5; assembly: GCF_000212355.1. Classification (NCBI taxonomy): domain Bacteria; kingdom Pseudomonadati; phylum Bacteroidota; class Flavobacteriia; order Flavobacteriales; family Flavobacteriaceae; genus Dokdonia; species Dokdonia sp. 4H-3-7-5. The sequence goes on along the minus strand of NC_015496.1, from coordinate 2,215,394 downwards.
CTCAATCTTACTTTTGAAACTACAGAGCAAGCCATTCAAGAGCGCAAAGATTTTCTCACATCTCGTAATATTGGTGTTTGTGATATCGTCGCTTCCTCAGAACGCATTAAAATAGACGCCTCAGATATTGGAATGACTAATGTAACCTTAAGAGATATTTTCGGTTACTTGAGCAAATCTCCAAAGGTGGAAACACTATTATTCACTGGCGGAAATAGTAAAAATGGCCCTGAGTATTTCTTTAGGAAAGCTTGCAAAGAACAGGATGTAAAGTTGAAAGTGGTAAGTAGCGAAGTACCGCGAGTACATCAGTTTCAATGGCAAGGACGCACTATTAAAACGGTGTCTCTCACGGCACCATCTGGAGCGGCAAATAGAGCCGTGGGCAGTCTTGCTCTATACAAACAACTCAAAAAGGAAAATCCGCAATTCAATACTATAGACTTCAGAGTCTTGCAGTACACTCCTTTCTTTTAATTTTTTTACGCTTTCGCGAAAGCGTAACTCAAACACTATACATCCAAAAATAACTTACTTTTTATTTTTTGAGCCAATTTGTATCTTCACACTTCAAGTACAACCAAATGAAAAGACTTTTTTTACTCCCACTACTCGCCATTATCATAAGTTGTGGTGACACAAAAGATAATCCAGAAAATAAAGACTTTACTACGCGCTTTGAAAAAAGCGGAGGTACAGAAACACCAACCTACCAAGAAGTCATCGCTTTTTATAAGGATCTTGATACTGCATATCGCTCTATAAAAACCTATGAAGTAGGCACGACTGATGCTGGCGAACCGCTCACGCTAGTTACTTTTAATCCTAATCGAAGTTTTGACAGTGAGTTTTCTGACGATAAAGATGTGCGTCGTATTCTCATTAATAATGGTATTCACCCTGGGGAGTCAGACGGAATCGATGCAACTATGATGCTTATGCGAGACCTCGCACAAGGAAAGATAGAGGCCCCAGAAAACACATGGGTAAGTGCGATTGCAATCTATAATGTGGGTGGCGCTCTTAACCGTAATAGCGGGACGAGAACCAATCAGAATGGACCAAAAGAATATGGTTTCCGAGGAAATGCACAAAACTATGATCTTAACCGTGACTTTATAAAGCGTGACACAAAAAACGCTGCCGCTTTTGCAGAAATTTATCACATGATTGAGCCAGATGTTTTTATAGATAATCACGTAAGCAATGGCGCAGATTATCAATACACGCTCACACATCTCTTTACACAACACAACAAACTGGGAGGAGCATTAGGTGACTACGTACATGATGAGTTCCAGCCTATGCTAGAGGAAGACCTTAAGACAAAAGACTGGGAAATTACTCCTTATGTGAACGTCTTTAATAGCACTCCAGAAAAAGGCTTTAGCCAGTTTATGGATTACCCACGCTACTCGACGGGTTTCACCTCGCTATGGAACACCATAGGACTTATGGTAGAAACTCACATGCTCAAACCCTACAAACCTAGAGTGGAAGGAACGTACGAATTAATGAAAAGCATCTTAAAAATCACTGCCGAAAACGGCACGAAGATTAAAGAAATGCGTGAAAGTGCTTTTAACGCTTTCGCGAAAGCGGAAACCTATCCTGTACAATTTGAGTTAGACACCACAAAAACCACCACTCTAGACTTCTTAGGATATGAAGGAAGGATGCAACCTAGTGAAGTAACCGGGAAGGAACGTCTTAAATATGACGTTAATAAACCTTTTACTAAAAAAGTTACTTACTACGATTATTTTAAGCCTACAAAGGAGGTAATGATACCAAAAGCTTATGTAATCCCAAGGGGTTACAGAGATGTTGCGCTTATCTTAAAGGCAAATGACATTAAGTTTGATCAGCTTAAAAAGGACACGACATTTGTTGCTCAAGTATATCATATAGACACCTATGAAACTCGAAATAGCCCTTATGAAGGTCATTATTTACATTACAACACCAGTTTAAAAACTTCTGAAGAAGAAGTTACCATACCAAGAGGTGGCTACATAGTACCTACAGACCAAAAAGGAATACGCTACATTCTAGAAACGCTAGAGCCAGAGGCGACAGATAGTTTCTTTAACTGGAACTTTTTTGACACCATATTGCAACAGAAGGAAGGCTTCTCGCCATATGTATGGGAAGATAAGGCTCAACAATTTCTTGAGACTCACCCTAAAATTAGAATAGAGTTTAATCTCAAGAAATCATTAAATCCTGATTTTGCAAATAACTGGTACGCTCAGCTAGACTGGATTCATAAAAAATCTTCTAGCTATGAGAAAGCACACCTACGCTACCCTATCGTTAGGATGCTTAATTAAATATTCTTTAGGAAAGATAAGCTTGATATTTTCATAAGATTTATCAAGCGCTTTCTGTGATTTTTCAAAGTTGAGCCACTTAGCTTTCTTAATGCCTTCCTTAGCTTGCGGCACTAGCTCGTCTGTGCAGCTTGTGTGCATTTCAAACCAGAAGGTCTCCTTAAGCCTGAACTCGCCATTGCGTTTAAAAACATGGTAAGTAATTTCCAGAGGCTTTGTAATAGTGAGACCAGTAACACCTGTCTCCTCCTCTACTTCTCTAATAGCACAGTCCTCTATATCTTCTTTTTTCTCAATCTTACCTTTAGGCAAGTCCCAGCGACCATTGCGATAGATAAAAAGAATTTCCTTTTTATCGTTATATACGAGTCCGCCGCCCGCTATTACAAGTTTAAGTTTCTTGCGCAGGTGCTTGAGTAACTTCTCTTCCTTAGGGTGGTAGAGGTTAATATATAACTGTTCTCCATCATATAATTTCTTGATCAGTTTCTTAATCTTGACCTTCTTTATGGAGATGGTTTTATAGTTCTTCCCTATTACCTTTTCTGTAGATAGAATAATAGGAATATCATTCACAAAAACTTTATACATTTGCAGTATGATTTTAGACAAAGAAACGGCAAAAAAAACTGCCGAATTGCTTTTGCAAATTAATGCAATAAAATTACAACCGCAAGAACCTTTTACATGGGCTTCTGGTTGGCAATCCCCAATTTATTGTGATAACCGCATCACACTATCGTACCCTCCTATTAGAAACTACATTCATCAAGAAATGGCAAAGCAAGTAGAAAACATCTACGGCAAGCCAGATGCTATTGTGGGTGTTGCTACAGGAGCTATAGGTATTGGTATGCTTGTTGCAGATTATCTCAACGTACCATTTGCTTATGTACGTCCAGAGCCTAAGAAGCATGGACGTAAAAACCAGATAGAAGGTCACCTAGAACCTAACAGCACTGTTGTGGTGATAGAAGATCTTATAAGCACAGGTAAGAGTAGCCTTATGGCAGTAGAAGCTCTTAAAAATTCTAACATGACGGTAAAAGGGATGCTTGCCATCTTTACCTACGGTTTTGATACTGCTACTCAGAATTTTGAAGAAGCTGGAGTTACACTCAACACACTTAGTGATTACTCTCATTTACTACTACAAGCTAGGGACACAAATTTTATTACCGAAGCACAACAAGAAACGCTAGAAAACTGGCGTAAGAACCCGTCAACCTGGGAAAAATAATATTAAAAAAACCTAAATGAATTTAGAAAGTCCTGTAAAGACGCTCAACAAGTCACAAGAAGAAGTTTATAACTTCTTAATGAACATTGAGAACTTTGAAAAATTAATGCCAGAGAACACTAAGTTTGAAAAGATAAGCGACACACGTTTCCTTTTTGGACTTAAAGGTATGCCAGAAATAGTATTAGACCTTAAGGAAGGAATTCCTCATAGTAAAGTAGTACTAGGAGCAGCAAGTGACAAAATACCTTTCCAACTTACTGCAGATATTAAAGAACTAGCAGCAGATAAAACTGAGGTACAACTTCACTTTGAAGGAGAATTTAACGCCATGATGGCGATGATGGTTAAAGGACCTATCACAAAGTTTATAGGCACACTTTCTGATAATATGGATGTAATTGCATAACGCAGTTTAAATTCAATATTTCGCAAAAATCAAAGAAGTCCTACAATCTTGAGCAATCTCGATGGTAGGACTTTTTTATATGCTTATTTTTACATAATAAATTCAATAATATGGCAGACATAGAGAAGCTAGAAGCATTTGTAACCCAAGTGCGTAGAGATATCGTACGACAAGTACACAAAGTAAGTTCTGGACACCCAGGCGGATCATTAGGATGTGCCGAATTTATTTCGGTTCTCTATCAAGAGCTTATGGAACGTAAAGAAGGATTTGATATGGACGGTATAGGAGAAGATCTTTTCTTCCTTTCTAACGGTCATATATCTCCAGTTTTCTATAGTGTATTAGCTCGTTCTGGATATTTCCCAGTCGAAGAGCTTAACACTTTTAGATTACTTAACTCTAGACTACAAGGACACCCTACTACACATGAAGGGCTTCCTGGAGTGCGTATCGCCTCTGGATCACTAGGTCAAGGATTAAGTGTTGCGGTAGGTGCAGCTCAAGCAAAAAAACTTAACAAAGACAACCACACTATCTATACCTTAATGGGAGACGGTGAATTGCAAGAAGGTCAAAACTGGGAAGCAATTATGTATGCTTCGGCAAAAAAGGTTGATAATATTATCGCTACCGTAGATCTTAACGGACAGCAGATCGATGGTAGCACAGACCACGTATTAAATATGGGAAGCGTGCGCGCAAAATTTGAAGCTTTCGGGTGGATTGTTCTTGATATCGAGCAAGGAAATGATGTAGAAGCTATTGTAAAAGGAATGAATCAAGCCAAAGATCTTTCTGGAAATGGAAAACCAGTTTGTGTATTATTACACACAATCATGGGTAATGGTGTAGACTTTATGATGGGCACCCACGCGTGGCATGGTAAAGCTCCTAATGATGAGCAACTCGCGAGTGCTCTAGCACAGAATCCAGAAACCTTAGGCGACTACTAAACCTTTTTCTTATTACGCTTTCGCGAAAGCGTACCAAAAATCATTACAATGAAAACATACGAAAATACAGGCAGTAAGGATACAAGATCAGGTTTTGGAGCAGGAATGACAGAATTAGGGAGAACAAATCCTAATGTTGTTTCTCTCTGTGCAGATCTTATAGGTTCTCTAAAAATACAAACGTTTATAGATGAAAATCCAGAACGTTTTTTCCAAATAGGAATTGCCGAAGCAAATATGATGGGTATCGCCGCAGGACTAACAATAGGTGGTAAAATTCCTTTCACAGGAACTTTTGCAAACTTCTCTACGGGTCGTGTTTATGACCAGATTAGACAGTCTATCGCATATTCTGACAAAAATGTAAAAATATGTGCATCTCACGCAGGTCTTACCTTAGGTGAAGATGGAGCCACACACCAAATTCTTGAGGACATCGGACTCATGAAGATGTTACCAGGAATGACAGTGATCAATACGTGTGATTATAACCAGACCAAAGCTGCGACTATAGCACTTGCAGATCACGTAGGGCCAGTTTATTTACGTTTTGGACGTCCGGTAGTGCCTAACTTCACTCCTGAAAATCAAAAATTTGAAATAGGGAAAGCAGTACAATTACAAGAAGGTAATGATGTAACTATTGTTGCGACTGGCCACCTAGTATGGGAAGCGCTTGAGGCTTGCAAAGTACTTAATGAAAAAGGCATCACAGCAGAAGTAATCAATATACACACTATCAAACCTCTAGATGCAGAGGCAATCATCAAATCTGTAAAAAAGACTGGATGCGTGGTAACTGCAGAGGAGCATAACTTTTTAGGAGGTCTAGGAGAAAGTGTAGCAAGAGAGCTATCTCTTACCCACCCTGTACCACAAGAGTACGTTGCGACAGCAGATACATTTGGAGAAAGTGGGACGCCAGAACAACTTATGGAAAAATACGGGCTTAATGCAGATGCTATCGTAAAGGCTGTAGAAAAAGTAGTTGCTAGAAAATAATCAAACAACACCACCGTTTACATAAAAGACATAGGCAGTATGATTGTAACATACTGCCTTTTTATTTGTCTCTTTATTAATCAATAAAACTTCAATTATGAAAAAAATCATTGTAGCAGTATTACTCTTATCAGGTATGACTGCATTTAGCCAAAGCGCTGGCTTCGGAATCAAGGGCGGACTCAATTATGGCTCTGTAGGAGATCTAGAGTTTACCTCAGAATTTGCCGAGAGTACTTTTGACAAGGAAAATAAGTCTGGCTTTCACGCTGGAATTTATTATAAGGCAGTGTTTGCCGGTATCTTCATACAGCCAGAGTTACTTTACACAAAAATCAACACAGAATATCAGAGCAATATCTCGGGTTCAAATAGTATAGATTATGAATTGTCAAAAATTGACATTCCAGTACTTGTTGGTTTTAATGTTATAGGGCCTTTAAATGTGAAGGCTGGACCTTCTTTTCAATATATTATTGACGATGAGTTTGACGGCATAGACATTGATTTTGAAGATCCAGAAAATTCATTTACTGTAGGCTACCAGCTAGGCGCAGGGCTTTCATTTGGCAAGCTAGGAATTGATGTGAGATACGAGGGAGCATTTACAGACAATACCATTGTAACAGAATCACAGGCTGAAGATAACAGTGTAGGCTTTAAAGTAGATGCAAGACCATCACAATGGATTTTGAGTTTATCGTACTCTCTTGATGGAGGGAACTAGCGTTAAAAAATTATAGATTTCAAAATCGGGTATTCTTTATGGGAATACCCGATTTTTTTTTGGTATACCTTGTGCCTAATTTTAAGAGGATCTTTACAAAACAAGCAATTACGCTCAATCTCTAGCTGCGATGTAATCTATCTATAATCGAAACAACCTTTTTAATTCACTTGATTGAGCTTCAAATATCAGTCTAAACAAAAAAGTCACATTGTGTGAAACAATGTGACTTTTCAAATTTATTTAGCGCTTTCGCGAAAGCGTAATTAAATTCTAACTATCTGCATCTAGATAATCAGGTATACCGTCTCCATCTGTGTCTGTATAAGTTACAACTCCCGTTGAGCTATTAATTTGGATTTCATCTAGAGTATTCCTACCATCTCCATCATCATCGTTGTCAAGATGATTGCTAATACCATCATCATCTGTATCAAGAAATGAAATGAAATTTCCATCTTCGTCAAGCACTATTTCTAATCTAGTGCGAACACCGTCATTATCATCATCTGGATCTTGGAAGGCAAATGCTAAATCGTCATCAGGATTATCTGCTTCATCAAATAGAAAGCCGTTCCCATCAAGATCTTCGTTAATAGATATAATTCCATCACCGTCATGATCTGTAATGATTACATCAAACACAGAGAATGTAAATACGAGAGGACTGTAAATTTCAACATTACCAGGAGGTAAATTAAAATAACCTAGTCCACTAGGAATAAATACAGCTCCTACACCAAAATCTTCATAAGATGTTGTTCCATCACCATTTGCAACAGGTCCTGCCCCAGCTCCTTTGAAGCCAGCAATTCCATTTTGAAAACCATCTATGGTTCCAGTAAGATCAAACCACACTGGATTAGGTGAGGAATCAAAAGTTGTACTATTTAAGTTTCTTCCAGTATAAGTTACTAACGTTGAATCTGAGTAAGTAGCTGCCGGCTTCTCGCTAGCCCCCTGTCTAGCTGTAAGAATGTAAACTGTTTGATCTGTATCAACACGGTTATAAGTAATGCTTGTTAACTCAGGTCGATCAATGATTGGTGTTTTATCACTATTAATCGAAGCAATAGTGTCAAAACGTATTTTATAATCAAAGTCTGCTGTAGGATTTTCAAACTCCTCGTAATTATAAAAGTGTGTCTCTAGATATTCACGTATTTCTGCATCATCTTCTATGGCCTGTTCTCCTCTATCACGTGGAGGAACCGACTCAATGCCATCATCATCAGAAGGGCAACCAACACATAATAATAAAACTATGGCTAAACCTAGGTAGTTTCTTAATTTCATCAATTTTAATTTAAGGAGTGCAAGATACAATTTTGATGTATTTTTGCACATTACTTTACCTTTATTAACGCGGTTTTTATACCTTTTATATGAGAGTAGACAAATATTTATGGTGCGTACGCTACTTTAAGACGAGATCTATAGCTACAGCAGCTTGCAAGAAAGGTCAAGTCAAAATTAATAATACGTCAATTAAACCATCTCGAGAAATATATCCCACCGACACTATCTCTGTGCGCAAAAACCAAGTCACTTATATTCTAGAAGTCCTTGATCTTCCTGAAAGTAGACTGGGTGCAAAATTAGTAGGTATGTATGTGCGAGATAAAACTCCAAAGGAAAACCTAGAGAAACTAGAATTGCTCAAATACTCAAAAGATTATTATCGCAAGAAAGGAGTGGGTCGCCCTACTAAAAAAGACAGACGAAGCATTGATGAGATTTATAACAATGACGATTTTTTTAAAAGCGATGAAGAAGAATAGTAGGTTAATTGAATATCTTTAACCCATAAGCTAGCACAGATATGAAAGTAAAACTGGAAAAAATATTAGACCATCAAGCAATAGCTCATAAAACAAAGCGGATTGCCTTTCAAATCTACGAAAGCAATGCAAATGAAGAAGAAGTGATTCTAGCAGGCATTGCAGATAACGGTTATAAATTTGCCGAACGTCTCGCCATGGTTCTTGCAGAGATATCTCCTCTCAAGACAATTCTTTGTAAAGTGACTATGGATAAGAAAAATCCGTTAGGTACTGTACAAACAAGTCTTCCAGCAAGTGAATATCAAAACAAGTCTGTAATTCTTATAGACGATGTACTCAATTCTGGAACTACGCTCATATATGGTGTAAAACATTTTCTCGATGTGCCTTTAAAGAGATTTAAGACAGCTGTACTAGTAAATAGAAATCACAAAAAGTACCCCGTAAAAGCAGACTTTAAAGGAATCTCGTTAAGCACATCACTTAATGAATCTGTAAAAGTTACCTTTAGAAAAGGTAATGACACTGCTGTATTAGAGTAGTTTCTTTAAAATTTCGGCAGTTAATGTTTCTGGTGATTGGGTTTCTACTTTAACCACAACATCCGCTTGGTTGTAATAAAACCCTCTCTCAAATAAATGCTTCCTTATATAGTCTTCTAGATCTTCTAGTGATTGCATACTAGCGATTAATGGGCGCTCCGCTTTTGCCTCCCATAATCTATTTGCAAGTACTTTAAAGTTCCAATTAAGATACATTGTCTTTGTATTTGCTTCTTTAATGAGCTGCAAGTTGTTTCCATAACAAGGTGTTCCACCTCCTAAAGCGACTACTATATCGTCATCATTTTCGTCAATTAACGCTTTTAGATGTCTTGTTTCGGCTTTTCTAAAATAAATTTCACCTTTATTTTTAAATATTTCTGAGATACTATTGCCCTCTGCCTCTTTTATATAGGTGTCAAAATCTAAAAATTTGTAAGAAAGTGCTTCAGCGAGTAGTGGTCCAATGGTTGATTTTCCTGACCCCATGTACCCCATTAAAAAATATTTCATATACGAACTTATTGAAAAACAAAGGTATATATTAAACTAAAAAAAAGAATAAAAATTTTATTTAAAAGGTTTGGAAATAAGAATTAATTAGATGTATATTTGCACCCGCAATGAGGCAATGACCTGGTAGCTCAGTTGGTAGAGCATCTCCCTTTTAAGGAGAGGGTCCCGGGTTCGAGCCCCGGCCAGGTCACTTGATAAGTGCAAACCTCCATCTTTTGATGGAGGTTTTTTTATGCAAAAAAAATTCAAAAAATAATTTCAGATTATGCTTTGAGTTTCAAAGGAAGACTTTATATTTGCACCCTCGTTAAAATGACGACCTGGTAGCTCAGTTGGTAGAGCATCTCCCTTTTAAGGAGAGGGTCCCGGGTTCGAGCCCCGGCCAGGTCACTTTATGAGTATAAACCTTCATCACTAGATGAAGGTTTTTTTATGCTTTAAATTCAACAACCCTTAAAAATAGTTTTAGATTCACTCTAGAGTCTCACAAGAACATTTTATATTTGCACCCGCATTGATAAAATGCCGCTTATCTACCCGGGTGCTGAAATTGGTAGACAGGCACGGTTGAGGGCCGTGTGCACTAGTTGCGTGTGGGTTCAAGTCCCATTCCGGGTACAAAGAGAGTTAATTATGTGATTAACTCTCTTTTTTATTACATATCTTCCATACACCATACAATCCACTAAGCTATAAGGCTTCAGTAGGTTCATCAAACTAATTATTTCCTGAAATTATCACGCTTTCGCGAAAGCATAACTGCATTTTTACAAACTTTGTTTAAATTTTAATACTCATTGGTTAAACAAAATCATTTAATTCCCTATTTTTACATATAAATAAGGAGTTTTATGAAAAATGCTGTAAAGACAAAATTTAGTATAAAGGACCTTGAAGGCTTAAGTGGTATTAAGGCGCATACCATACGTATATGGGAAAAACGATATGGACTCCTTGAACCACAACGTACAGATACAAATATTAGAACTTATGCACTAAGCGATTTACAGAAATTACTTAACGTAGTTTTTCTTACGGAACATAAATACAAAATCTCAAAAATTGCCCGTCACTCTACGAAAGAAATAGCAATACTTGTTGCAAGCTTAATTTCTGAATCTAATGAGTCTAGTGAAAATCATGCTATCAATTCATTTAAGATAGCAATGATGAATTTTGATCAAAACTTATTTCACAAAACATATAATGCGCTCAATGAGACGAAACCCTTTGTAGATATATTTTACGAGGTTTTTATACCACTACTTCATGAGATTGGACTATTATGGCAGACAGATACGATAAACCCATCCCATGAACATTTTATATTTAATCTCATAAAGCATAAAATTCTCATTAATATTGAAAAGACACAAATCAATGTCCCTCCATTAAAGGAGAAAACATTTGCACTTTTCCTCCCTGAAAATGAAATACACGAATTAGGATTATTATTCCTTAATTACGAATTGGTTTCTCACGGATATAAAGTTATTTACTTAGGTCAAAGCATTATGCTTTCAAACTTAAAATACCTTTCTGTTAATCATCCTAATTTATCATTTGCATCTTACTTCACTGTTAATCCCTTAGAAAGTGAGATTCCTCAATATTTTGAGGATTTCAATGCTGTTTTTGAAAATCAGAAATTAGATTTATACGTGCTTGGAGCGATGACTAGTAAGATAGATGAAAGTAAAATACCTTCAAACATTCACATTATGCTTAGCATAAGAGAGTTTGTAAACGTTATAAAACAGTCTACGCCATCATATGCATAAAAAAATTATAATCATAGGTTCTGGGTTTTCATCACTTTCTGCAGCAAGTTATCTTGCAAAAGCAGGAAATGAGGTTCATCTTTTTGAGAAAAATAGCACCCTAGGAGGGCGAGCAAGACAACTCAAACGTGATGGGTTCACCTTTGACATGGGCCCTAGCTGGTACTGGATGCCTGATATTTTTGAAAAATTCTTCGGCGATTTTGGAAAGAAAGTATCAGATTATTACAGCTTAGAAAAACTTGATCCTGCGTATCATGTTTGGTTTGCAGATGAAATTGTGACTATAGGTGATACCCTTGATAAAATTGCTATAGAATTTGAACGCATAGAACCAGGCAGCTCACCAGCACTAAAGAAATTTATCAAAGAAGCAGGGGTTAATTATGACATTGCTATAAATGATGTAGTTAATAAACCTGGTCTTTCTCCGTTTGAACTGGTAACACCTGAGACTGCAGTACGAGTTGCACAATTTTTCAAAACGATAAGTGATGATGTACGCAAAGCATTTAAAAATGAGAAACTTGTTTCTATTTTAGAATTCCCAGTGCTCTTTCTGGGTGCAAAACCAGATAAAACACCTGCTTTTTATCGTTTTATGAACTATGCAGATTTTGGCTTAGGAACATGGCATCCTAGAGGTGGAATGCACTCTGTAATAAAAGGAATGATTTCTCTAGCCGAAAGTCTTGGTGTCACTATGCATACTAATGCTGGCGCATCAAAAATTATTGTAGAAAACGGAGTCACAAAAGGTATTGTTGTCAATGGAAAAACGATTAATGCAGACATCGTAGTAAGTGGCGCAGACTATCACCATACAGAGACTTTACTAGAGCCTGCTCATCGCCAGTATTCAGAAAAATATTGGGAGAGTCGAGTTTTTGCTCCTTCATCACTCCTCTTTTATGTCGGGTTTGACAAGAAATTTGAAAAAGTTGCTCATCATAATTTATTTTTTGACACGGATTTTAATGAGCACGCAAGAACGATTTATGATGATCTTGCTTGGCCCAAGGAACCGTTATTTTACGCAAACTTCCCATCTATTAGTGATGAAACTATGGCTCCTACTGGTAAAGAAAATGGATTTTTCTTGATACCAATAGCACCTGGAGTAGAAGATACACAGGCACTTAGAGATAAATATTTTGACATAATTATGGAGAGGCTTGAGCGTCTTTCTGGTCAAGACTTTAGAAGTCACATATTATTTAATGAATCTTTTTGCGTTAAAGATTTTATAAGCGAATACAATAGCTTTAAAGGCAATGCATACGGAATGGCAAACACCTTAAAACAAACTGCATTTCTTAGACCTAATTTACGAAGTAAGAAAGTGAAAAATTTGTATTTTACTGGTCAGTTAACTGTTCCTGGTCCTGGCGTACCACCAGCTCTTATATCTGGAAAGTTAACATCTCAACTTATAGCAAAAATTAAAAGTTAATATGAAATCATTATTTGACACCGTTTCCAGAAGTTGTGCCAAGGTTGTTACCCAATCTTATAGTACTTCCTTTGCCAGCGCTACAAAGATGCTTGCACCGTCAATAAGACAGGACATTTACAATATTTATGGTTTCGTACGCTTTGCAGATGAGATTGTAGACTCTTTTCATGATTATGATAAAGCGCTTCTTTTTGAGCGTTTTAATCAAGATCTTAAAAATGCGCTAGAAGACAAGATTAGCTTAAACCCTATTCTCAATGCTTTTCAAGAGACGGTGCACAAGTTTGCTATAGAACAAGAGCACATAGATGCTTTTATGAAAAGTATGCGTCTTGACCTCACAAAGTCAGACTACTTGACCGATGCAGAGTACAGAGAGTACATTTATGGAAGTGCAGATGTAGTAGGCCTTATGTGCCTTACCGTTTTTGTACAAGGAGATAAAGAACAGTATGAATCTCTTAAGGAAAGCGCCATGAGTCTAGGCTCTGCTTTTCAAAAGGTAAACTTCTTACGAGATCTCAAAGCAGATTTTGAAGGATTAAGTAGAACGTATTTTCCAGATACCAACCTTCACGAACTTGACGAAGCTTCAAAGCAAAGCATCATTGCAGATATAGAAGAAGATTTTGCAAAAGGTCTTGCAGGAATCAATAGACTACCTATAGAAGCAAAATTTGGAGTGTACACTGCTTTTAGATATTACAAAAAGCTGCTTACTAAACTCAAGAAAGTACCTTCTGCCGAAATTAAAAATACACGTGTACGAGTACCAGACTATGTGAAAGCTAGTCTATTGGCTCGTAGCTATGTTAAATATCGTTTAAACCTCATTTAAAATTTACCTTATACTAATGCAAACATTTCTTTGGATACTCGTTTTTGTAATGACATTCGTCGTAATGGAATTTCTAGCTTGGGCAACACATAAATATGTGATGCACGGCTTTTTATGGTCACTTCATCAAGATCACCACCACAAAAAACACAACTCATGGTGGGAAAAAAATGATCTCTTCTTTATTTTTTATGCCCTAGTTTCGATAGGCTGTTTCCTATTGTGGCAGTATGAAGGCGTATGGATCGGTTTACCTATAGGCTTAGGTATTTTTGCCTACGGTCTTGCTTACTTTGGCGTACATGACATCTTTATTCACCAGCGATTTAAATTATTTCGTAATGCAAATGGATGGTATGGTAAAGCATTAAGAAGAGCACATAAAATGCACCATAAACATTTAGGTAAAGGAGATGGAGAATCTTTTGGGATGCTCTTTCCTCCAGTAAAATACTTCAAGCAAGCCAGAGCAAGCAAGAGATAAAATCTAAAAGACCACTGTAAAAGGTGGTTTTTTTATGCTTTCGCGAAAGCAAAACAACACTCCTCTCAATTCCTTTTTCTAAGTTTGCAGCATGCAAATAACCTCATTAGTTACTGGTGGAGCTGGCTTTATAGGAAGTCATGTTGCTCGTCATTTACTTGATTTAAATCATCAAGTCGTTATACTTGATGATCTCTCTGGTGGTTTTGAAGACAACATTCCAGAAGGCGCAACATTTATCAATGGCTCTATTACAGATGTCTCACTTATTGACGCTATATTTAATCAATATAATTTTGACTACGTATACCATCTAGCTGCATATGCCGCCGAAGGGTTGAGCCATTTTATCCGTAAGTTCAACTACGAGAATAACCTCATTGGGAGCATCAATCTCATTAATGCAGCGGTTAATCACAACATAAAGAAGTTCATCTTCACAAGCTCTATTGCTGTATATGGAACTCAAGAATTACCACTTAAAGAATCGCAAAAACCACAACCCGAAGACCCTTATGGTATTGCAAAATATGCGGTAGAGATGGATCTGGATAATGCACATAACATGTTTGGGCTAGACTATATTATCTTTCGCCCGCATAATGTGTATGGGCCTGGACAAAACATAGGAGATAAGTATCGCAATGTGGTGGGTATATTTATGAATCAGATTTTAAAGGATGAACCGCTTACCATCTTTGGCGACGGAAATCAGACCCGTGCTTTTACCTACATAGATGATATAGCACCTTATATTGCGGCTAGTTACGCTTTCGCGAAAGCGGACAACCAAAATTTTAACATAGGCGCAGACACCGAAAACACGGTAAATGATCTAGCTAAAGAAGTAGGAGTTGCTATGAAAAAAGAAGTGATCATCAACCACCTCGAACAGCGCGAGGAAGTGGTACACGCCTATGCAGACCACTCAAAATTTACAGAAATCTTTACTCTAAAACCAGCCACAACACTTGCACAAGGATTACAAGAAACGGCAAAATGGGCAACCGAACACGGCGCGAGAGAAAGTAGTACTTTTGACCCTATAGAAATCACAAAAAACCTACCAAAATCGTGGCAGTAAATCAACCCCTCGTATCTATCATAATGGCCGTAAAAGACACGGCTCCATATCTACACGATTGCATAAACTCGATTATAAACCAGACGTATCAAAACTGGGAACTTATTGCTGTAAATGATCACAGCACAGATGAGACTCCAGAGATTCTTGCAGCATTTGCAAAGCAAGATGCACGCGTTCGTGTTTTTGACAGTGACGGCTATAAGCTCATCCCGACATTACAATGTGGATACAGAGAAGTACGCGGAACCCTGCTCAACAGGATGGACTCTGATGATAAAATGCCAGATTATAAAATTCAGCTTCTAGTAGATGAGTGGCATAAGTATGGAAAAGGGCACGTGATTGCTGGAGGTACAGAGCACTTTGTAGATGAGGGCGAGGTAGGTGATGGTTTTTTACGTTATGAGCGCTGGCTTAATGAAGTGGCAAGAACAAGCACACATTACCAGCAGATTTATAAAGAGTGTGTTATCCCGTCACATTGCTGGATGATTCATAAAGATGATTTTGATGCCGTAGGTGCTTTTGATCCTGTTATCTATCCAGAAGATTATGATTTATGTTTCCGTATGTACAAACACGGGATCAAAGTTATAGGGATAGATGCCATACTTCACCACTGGCGTGATCGCTCTAACCGTATCTCACGTACTTGGGATGAGTATAAAGACAATCGCTATTTTGATATGAAAATGCGTTTCTTCTATGAGATAGATCGTGATAACACACGACCACTCGTACTCTGGGGTGCCGGTCGCAACGGTAAGGATATGGCTAAGATTTTACAATCGTATAATGACAGCTTTCACTGGGTTTCAAATAATGAGAAACAGATAGGTAAAGACATTTATGATGTACGTATGCAATCTTATACAGATGTCCCATCTATAGAAAATGCGCAGATTATGATTGTAGTTTCTTCTCCCGATGGGAAGAAGGAAATACAAGCCCTACTTGATTCTTGGGGCAAAGAAGTGGTTAAGGATTACTGGTTTTTTGCTTAGTTTACTTATTTGAGATAATAACAAGTTCTTCTTGTGGAGCGATAAGATACTCTGCTCCATTTTCTGTTACTACGGCCATCTCCTCTACAGACATTGTTTTTACACCACCGTCTGCTAGTTTCCAAGAGTGAAAACCGTCAAAGGCAAACGTCATCCCTTCCTTGATCACTTTTTCTGAGGCTGGTCTCACGTGCGATGCTTGAGAACCTCCTAGATTAGGTCCTACATCGTGAGCGACATAGCCTACTGGGTGGCCTGTGCTCCACATCACATAATCAGACCCTGCTTTTTCCATAAGTATGCGCTGGGCTCTATCTACATCTACTCCTTTTACGCCAGGTTGCATCGCAGCGAGTGCTGCCCTATTTCCAGCTTTAGAACTTTCCCAGTAGTGCATAATCTCATCTGGAGCCTCGCTCTCACCTTCTTTTAAGACATATGCAAATCGCTGTATATCTGTCACCCACCTGTCATATACCTTGATACCAAAATCTATTTGTATCACATCACCAGGCATAATTACTTTATCTGTAGCGTGCGAGTGCCCACGGTCTGGACCAGAATTTACATTAGGATTTTGAGCAGGTGCCCATCCATCTGTCACGCCATACTCGGTCATTCTTTGTTTTAAATATTTTGCAATATCTGCATCTGTAGATGTGCCAGGTACTACTTGCTCGTAGGCTTCAATCTGCCACTGGGCAGTGAGCTTTGCTGCTTTCTTTAAGATGGCAACTTCTTCTGGTAGCTTTATAGATAACCACTCATAGACAACCTCTTCTGAGGATACTAATTTTGACTTTTCGTCACCTAAGGCAGTAGCGATTTCTTCATACTGTGTATGCGTAAGTCCGTCTGCCATCACATTTTTTGAAGATGTGTTTACGGCAATACGTTTAAAATCTTTTGTTTTGATAAAATCTGAGGCTTGCTCAATAGCAGAGGTTCCTCGCGCTACACTCACGACCTCCTCGTGTATATCTAGATCATCTAGCGCAGTTGCTTCTCCAGAAGGTGAGAATACCTTGGAGTGAAACCCAGTAGCGTCGTTGTAAAATAAAAATACGGCGGTACCTCCAGCATTTTCTCCTCCTATGTGATCTGCAATGGGGTCATTATTATTTTCTCTACAAATAGTCATCCAGCAATCTACCTCTGCAGTTTTGAGCGCTTGCGGCAATAGCTGACTAATACGCTTCTTTCTAATGTCTGGCCAAGGATTTTCTCCCCAGTACGTTTCTAGGTTTACGGCAACTTCTGGTTCTTGTTGTTCAGCACAACTACAAACTAAAAAAATGGAAAGAAAAAAGAGTACAGGTTTAAGCATCGTATCAGGATTATTTTCAGAGTAATATAGAAATTTTGTTCCTATCTCTAAAAATAAAATGATGCAAATTAAACTAGCTGCTCGCTATTAAAATGCCTCTGCAATCCCTAAGTAAAACTCACTAGAACCTCTACCAAAACCTACATCAAAACGAAGATTGAGACGCTCTTCCTTATCTATCATAAAGCGAAGACCACCTCCATAGGTAGGTTTTAAGTTCTTAAACTGAAAATCGCTCACATCATTATAGATATCACCTCCACCGGCAAATAATACAGCGCCAAAACGAGAGTTCTTAAACGTCTTTCTATATTCTACCTGGCTTGCCAGTAAATCTCTACCTACATAACGGCCTTCTCTATAACCACGCATAATCTCACTACCTCCAAGAAAAGAAAACTCAGAAAACGGTAAGTCACCACGCGTAAATCTTCCCACCATCTGGAAAGCAATAATATCATCTTTATCTGCAAATGGCTTTGTGTAATGTCTTAAATCAAAACGTGTCAAATCAAAATTATGTGTACCTCCCAGCGCCTCAAAATATTGACCTCTCGTTGTCTCGAGGTACCATCCATTTTGAGCATTAAGCACATTATTTCTGTTATCATACAGCGCAGCAACCTCAACACCTAATGATGTAGACCCATCATAACCTGTAGGTCTGGTTTGATCTATTAGTCCGCCTTCCTCTATGTCTACAGAGTAAATATGATTAAAACGCACACCTGCACCTACAAAAAGATAACGTGTAAAAGCCTGTTTTAAAAATATAGGCTCCACTAGCAACTGGTAATAATTATACTCCTCCTCTGCACTTTCTGGTGCGTTTGTGCCAAAACCATAAAACAGTCTTGGATAATTTTGAAAAAGGATATTACCTTCTATCACCCACTTCTCTTGATTCGTAAAAATCTCAAATCCAGAATAAACAAAAAACTGACTATTAAGGGTGTACTGCAGCGTGATAGGCATATTAGACACACGGGTCTCCTCCCCACTACCGTTAAATTTAAATAAGTATTTTGCACCCGTCCCAAAGGCAAAATTTGTCTCCGGGCTGTAGCTCATTACTGGTGCCGCTATAAACTTAGATGCATATAAAGTAGAATCTTTTGCAACAGCCTTGTGGTTAGGGTGAAACGTAAAAAACTCTTTAATTTTTTCAAAATCCTGTGCCTGTGCCGTCTGTGTATTACCTACCGTAAAAAGTACGATGGCAATAAGGTATATCAATGTTTGGGGGAAGTAATTTACTCTCAAAATGCTATTTTTGGGTAAAGATACTGTAGACGGGAGTTATAGCTCGTGACAAGCTTTAGTTTTTGTGATAACATTAGTATCTCACGCACCATTTATACATCATACATACCATCAAGCAAGCCATTATGCTCAATATTGTACTCATCAATCCAGAAATCCCAAACAACACAGGTAACATAGGTAGGCTTGCCCTCGGTTCTGGCTGCAAGTTGCACCTTGTAAAACCCTTTGGTTTTGAGATAGACGACACCCGCCTTAAACGCGCAGGTCTTGACTACTGGCAGCATCTAGACGTTCAGTATTATGATAATACAGAAGACTTTTTTAATAAGAACGCTTTCGCGAAAATGGCTTTTCTCTCAAGTCACGGCACAAAGTCACATTATGACATTCCTTTTGAAGAGGACCTATTTCTCGTCTTTGGAAAAGAATCTAAAGGACTCCCAAAAGAAATCACCGAAAAACACCCCGACCAACTTTATAAAATCCCATTATTTAGCGAGCACATCAGAAGTTTAAATCTCGCAAATGCCGTTGGAATTGTAGCTTATGAGGGGATAAGGCAGTTGAATTTATAGATATGAAGTTACGTTCAATAATTCTTTTTCTACTTATTGTTGGTTATCAAAATGTATTCTCTCAAGACACATTATCTGTCAAAGAGATATATTTTGATAACAATCTTGCATATCAAGACTATAATGATGAGCTATTTACTGGTGTTGCACAAAAGCTTAGAAAAAACGGAAATGGCCATATTGTTGCAGAAGAGATATATAAGAATGGTGTTCTTCTAGAATGGAAATTATTTTATAATAAAAGTCATAGAAGACTTGCTGAAAATGTTTTCTACTATAAGAAATATCCACTAGCACCAAAGGAAAGAATTCGCTATACAACTAATGAGGATGGTAAATTCACTGAAAGGACATATTACGACACTAATTTTAAAAAGACTTTAGTCACAAGACATAAGGATACTACTTTAATATATAAATGTCCTTATAAAGACGGAAAGAAAGATGGTGAAGAATTTTGCATAAATGATAATGGAAATCCAACAATCACAAAGTTCATAAATGGTAAAAAGAACAACTAAAAATAATGAGCAACTCCAATATTATTCTGCTCTAGGTTTTTTTAAACAAGCTAGAATATCTGCTGAAAGAATCAACTTTAACAGCGGACTCGAGGGCTTTGAACTCTCACCTGTTTCTGCAACTTGCTATACTTTTGCCGCAGAACTACTTTTGAAACTTCTTCATAATATATCACCTTCAAAACCCTCTAAAAGCGGTCATAAACTTGAGGAACTTTTTGATTATCTACCATTGGAAACTCAGAAGAAAATTGAAAGGAATTTTAATTCTAAAAAACTGAAAACTAATTCAAAAGAAAAACTAAAAGCTGTAAAATTCACTTACAATACTAGTCTTAACAACAATAGTGACAGAGAAGATAAAAATGACATCACAAATTTGAATATCAAAGAATTACTCAGACTTCATAATGACTCCTTTGTTAATTGGAGATATTCATATGAAGTCAAGAACTATACATATTCAATAGAGTTTAATTTTAAACTAATTGATGACTTCGTAGAGTCATTAATAGAAACTATTGAAAATGAGATAAGATAGACTATAAAAGCTAACAATTCTCCTACAAAGTAACCACCGTAAACTCGCCACCTAGCGGCTCAAGAGCATTTACTAACTCAGGGATGAGTTGCTCGCCAAATTCTAGATAAAACTGTGAGAAGTTGGTATTTCTTTCTTGTAGGCTTTGCATTGGGAAAACTTCGTTTTGTAAATCTACTAGACGTTGTACGTGATCACTTAACTTTCGCTTTTGTGCACGTAGCAATCTACTCTCTAAGTTTTCTAAGCCTTTGAGTTGTTTTACTTCTTGAGCTTTTACGGCTCCTATAAAACTAGCGTCTGTCTCTTCGGCTAGTAAGTGCATTGCTTTAAACTGCTCTTTTAAGAAGCTGCGTTGTGCAGAGAAGTCTATCTCTATATTTGAGATGGCACGCACTTTTCGGTTAATGAGTTCATTTTGTTTCAAAAATAAATTTGGCAACGACACGCCTAGATTTTCTGCCTTTGTACGTTGTTTTTCTGTACGTATTAATACTGAGTTACGAAGTAGTAATGCTGGAAATGGAACTCCTACTTCTTCAAAATATGTTTTAAGCTGGAACCAGTACGCCAGCTCTCCGCCTCCACCTATGTAACAAAGATTCGGCAAAATCACTTCTTGAAAAAGTGGTCTCAGCAAGGCGTTAGGCGAGAACCGTTCTGGATGATTAGCAAGCTCGTTGAGTATCTCATTTTCGCGAAAGCGGATATCTGTATCATTTACCACATACATATCATCCACCTTGATAATGCGCTCACGGATGCCTTTTGTAATGTAAAACAAGTTAATCTCACGAGGGTGCACTTGCTCTGGGTAGCCTAGCGCAGTGAGCTGCTCGGTTTGCTGTGTCACCTTTGCGTGCGACACGCCCTCTAGCAATTCTCGTTGTACATAAGGAGCAAATAATTCTTTAAGTCCCGCGTCGTTACCATCTACAATGACAAGGCCGTACTCACCAAAAAGCTCGTTACCTAGATAGCGCGTTGCATCTGCCAGATTATCGTGATTGAGGTAGGCATCACTAAAAAGTTTTGAGAGGTACTCCGCATTTCTAGAAGTCCCGAGCTGTGTTTTAAATAATGCTAGTACCTCAGGCAGCCCATCGGTTGATAGTTCGCCTACGGCGCCACCGTCCTCACGATTCCACTGTACTTTTTTACCTTGAAAATTGAAGTAGTTAATCTCGTCAAAATCGTGATCCTCTGTCGCCATCCAGTAAATAGGCACATAATTGCGGTCTGGATCTTTCTCTTTAAGCTCCTTGCAGAGGTTAATCACAGAGATAATTTTATATAAAAAATAGAGCGGCCCCGTAAATAAATTGAGCTGGTGCCCTGTGGTAATGGTAAACGTATTTTCACTGGCAAGATGCTCTAGATTGAGCTGCGTCTCGGCAGAGGTGTTTGTACTTTTATATTGCGCGATGAGGGAATCATATAAACGCTTTCGCGAAAGCGGACTAAAAAATTGACCCTTCTCTTCTGCCTGTTTAATAAGATTATCTGCGGTAGGAAATCTGTGATAAAAGGGCTTAAGTGCTTCTTCTTGATCTAGATAGTTAGTGATTAGATTAGAAAAATACCCAGTTTCACGGTACGGCAGACAGTCGGTTGGCATAAATTATGGTTTAGATAGTAAAGATAAATCCGTTAAATAGCGAGTTTTCCCAAAAAAACGTTAAAACGCTGATTTGCGGCGAGCTCTTTTTATAGCTTTAGCTTTTGCTAAAACCAACCAAATGCTCAGAATCTACAGCCTTTTTGTCGCCTTATTTCTCACAACATTACTGACTGCACAAGTACAATCTCCATCAGAATTTCTGGGGTACGAGATAGGAACACAGTTCTCACGCCACGCAGACGTAGTGCGCTACTTTGAGCATGTTGCAGAAAATAGTGACCTAGTAACCTACCAAACATATGGTAAAACAAATGAGCGCAGACCGCTTACGTATGCAGTTATCACAACAGCAGCAAATCACAACAATCTAGAAAACATACGTAAAGCAAATCTTGAGCAAACAGGTATTGCCTCTGGTAATTCTGGTGCGGCAGATAAGGCGATTGTATGGCTTTCTTATAATGTCCATGGTAATGAAGCTTCCTCAACAGAGGCATCTATGGCTACATTGTATGAGCTTGTGACTACAAAAAAAGATTGGCTGGAAAACACTGTGGTTATTATAGATCCTTGTGTAAATCCAGATGGACGTGACCGCTATGCAAACTGGTTTAACCAAGTGGCATCTACACCTTACGATCCAGCTCAAGTAGCTGCAGAACACGATGAGCCATGGCCGGGAGGAAGACCTAATCACTACCTTTTTGACCTAAACCGCGATTGGGCTTGGGCTTCTCAAGTAGAATCACAGCAACGATTAAAAGTATATAATAAGTGGATGCCACACGTGCATGTAGATTTCCACGAGCAAGGTATTAATAGCCCTTATTACTTTGCTCCAGCAGCAGAGCCTTTTAATGAGATCATCACAGACTGGCAACAAGAATTCCAAGTAGAAATAGGAAAAAACCATGCTCGCTATTTTGATAAAGAAGGTTGGCTATTTTTTACCGGAGAGAGTTTTGACTTACTCTATCCATCGTACGGAGATACGTACCCTATGTTTATGGGTGCAATTGGGATGACCTACGAGCAAGCCGGTCACGGTCGTGCAGGATTAGGAATAGATACAGATCAAGGTTTTGAACTTACCCTTGTAGATCGTGTAGCACATCACAAAACCACAGGACTTTCTACTATAGAAATATCCTCTGCAAATGCTGGTAAGCTTAACACCCAATTTAAAGACTACTTTAATACAAGCGGCCTTAAATATAAAAGCTACGTACTTTCTGGAAATCTAGACAATCTTAAAGAACTTGCGACACTGCTAGACAGGCACGAGATCAAATATGGCTTCTCATCAAACGGGAAAGCCTCAGGATTTTCTTATACCTCAAACGGTCAAGGAAGCATGAGTTATGACATGGCAATGGTGGTGAGTACTAATCAGCCAAAAGGTAAAATGGTAAAAGCGCTTCTTGAGCCAGATGCAAAACTGAGCACACCACTTACTTATGACATTACTGCCTGGAGTTTACCGCATGCTTATGGCCTCAAAGCTGTAGCAAGCACGTCACTCGTTACTGCAAATACGGCAAATCCTTTTACCACAAACAACTCAAACCTGAATGCAAACGCTGCAGGTTATATCGCAAAGTGGAATAGCCTTGAAGATGCAAAGCTACTTGCTGCGCTATTAAAAGAAGGAATTAAAGTACGTTTTACAGAAAAGCCTTTTGCAAATAATGGAATCTCTTATGAACGAGGATCGCTAGTAATTACAAAAAGTGATAACAAAGGACGTACAGATTTTAATGAGGTTGTAAATACGCTTTCGCGAAAGCATAACAGAATCCTTAACGCAACGAATACTTCATTTTCGACCTCTGGTCCTGACTTTGGATCATCATCTATGAAACTTATCAATCCGCCGAAAATTGCATTATTGAAAGGAGAAGGAACCTCATCATTAAGTTATGGAGCCACTTGGTATTTCTTTGAGCAAACACTAGGATATCCTGCTACCTCGATTGATACTGGTAATTTAGGTCGCATTGACCTAGAAGAATTTGATGTACTTGTAATGCCTAGCGGCTGGTATGGAAGTGTGCTTAATGATAGTACACTAGATAAAGTAAAAGATTTTGTGCGCGGTGGCGGAAAAGTAATCGCGATAGCGAATGCCGTAGGAAGTTTTGCTGGAAAATCTGGTTTTAACTTAAAACGCAACAGCAATTCAAGTGACGACGACGATACTTCGAGCGATGATAATCTCATTCCATATGCTGAGCGCGAGAACGCAAGTACCACCAACTTTATAACAGGTTCTATCTTTAAAACCAAAGTAGACCCTACACATCCTATGGCTTTTGGGTACGATGACACCTACTACTCTTTAAAACTAGGAAGCAACTCTTATTCATATCTGGACAAAGGTTTCAACGTGTCTTACATTCCAGAAGAAGTAACTAATGTTGCAGGATTTGCGGGTGATAATGCCAAAGCAAAACTTAGCAAATCTCTTATTTTTGGAGAAGAACGCATGGGACGCGGTAGCGTTATCTACATGGTAGACGACCCTCTTTTTAGAGCTTTCTGGCACAACGGAAAGTTATTTTTTGCCAATGCTATTTTCTTGACTAATAATGGAAAGTATAGGTTGTAATTACAACGCTTACTAAAACAAAAAAAATGCCCTGTTCTACAGGGCATTTTTTTTGTTCTAATTTCTTTCCCCGGCCCTCAGTCATTCTGCCAATTTATTTTGCCCTAGCTCGAATCAGTCGGCCAATTCCTTTCCCCGACCCTGAAGGGTGGGAATTGGAATTAGAAAATTCTAGTTTACTCACTCTTGCGAACATCTCCCTGACTCCCTCTTGGAAGATGGACACTGTTGTGGTTAGGTTACGTTATTATGATGCCTAATTTTCTAAGAAAAGTCACCCTTTAGGGACGGGGAAAACTTTTTGACTGGCAATTTGTTCATAGCCCTGAGTCAGTCAGCCAATTCCGTTCCCCGACCCTGAAGGGTGGGAATTGGAATGGAATATTCTAAGAAAAGTTAATCTTTAGGGACGGGGGAAAACTTTTCGACTGGCAATTCCTTGAAAAAATCACCTAGCCAATTCCTTTCCCCCGACCCTGAAAGATGGAAATTGGAGTAAGAAATTTTTAGTTTACTCACTCCTGCGGACATCTCCTTGATTCCCTCTTGAAAGAGGTACACTGTTGTGGGTAAGTTACGTTATTGGGAATACTAGGCTATTCCATCTCAAAGCGTACCATCTTCACCTCGCTGTTGCCACCTTTAAGATCTGTCCAGGCCACAAAAGTCGAATCGCCTACAACCTCTAGTTGTGGAAAGCCGCTTTGTCGTTCGGCAGAGGTATTGGTTATTGTCACCGGGGCATCGTGTGTGCCATCTACATATACTCGTGCTACTTGTAGTACAACGTTTTCACCCATTGGCTCTAACCACGAGATAAGGGCGCTGCCATCACTCATAAAATCGGCATCTACTCTACCTATGGCGTTTCCATTATCCATACGGATTGCACTTCCAAAAGAAGCTCCATTATCATTTGAAAAAGCTGTGAGCACTCTAGGAGCATCACCCTCCGCGGTAAACCAACTCACCACCACGTTCTCTTCTTTAGTTGCTATTGCAGGTCCGTTTACGGGGCAACCGTTAAGTTCCCAATTATCATTACCTATAACCATAGGTTTTGTCCACGCTCCATTTACCCAGCGCACAATAGCCATATCACGTATCTCTGGCGTGGTGTCTGAGCGATCCCTATAAACAGCTACAGGTCCATTATTTGTAATAGCTGTTGCAGTATTACAGCAGTCACAAACTCGATTATCTATCTCTACATCTTGAGTTATTTTTCCCGCGAGATCTATGTAAGCATTGCGTAGGCTCATTTGGTTTTTACTCTTGTCTTCGTTTTTAGTATTTCTACCATCTAGCCAAGTAGCATAAAAACCTCCATCATACGCTTGTATAGACACAAAACCGTGCTCTGCATCTACGCCATCTGTATTGAGCAAGAAATCATCTTTAATAACCTCATCAACTTTTGCCAATTGTAATTTGACATTATAATCATAAGTTCCCTCTGCGGACTTTTCTAAAATATTAGTGAGCACATAATCCCCATTTATTCCTAGGGCCGGAAAGTCTGCCCAATTTACAAACCAATTATCTCCAGATGTAATGGTTCTAGGTTGGCTCCAAGTAGCGCTATCGTAACTAGCATACTTTAAAATAGCCATCTCGTCTTCTTGCTCTACCCAAGTCATGTGTAATTTACCGCCACTCGACTTAAGTCTAGGTAAATGAGATTTCCCTATAGAGGGTAGTTTTATCGCATTGATTGATGCATTGGTAGTAGCCGTTTGTACTGCTGGCTGCTCGGCCACTGGTGTAACCTCAGATTGATTAGACTCTTTACATGAGCTAAAGAGAATTAAAGCAAAAAGAACTAAACCAGTAATACGCATAGGGAATGTGTTTATAAATGCTACAAATGTAAGCGTTGCGTAGAAACTCTTACACACAAAAAAACCTTTCAAAACATTTGTTCCGAAAGGCTTTATATAATTCATCTTACTGCTTCTTATTTTTTAGTAGCACGTTTTGCGTGTAGTGCTTGTGGTCGCTCTAAAGCTACAAGTGGTTCTGCATAAAGGTCAAAATCTTCGGCCTCTGTGATAGTTACCATTGCGTAGTCTCCTGTTTTTAAGTAGAACTTTGTTGCGTCTACAAGTACTTCGTTATCCACATCTGGAGAATCAAATTCTGTACGACCTATAAAGTAGTTTCCTTCTTTACGATCTACAACAATTTTAAACTCCTTCCCTATCTTTTGCTGGTTAAGCTCCCAAGAGATTTGAGATTGGATCTCCATAATCTGATTGGCACGATCCATTTTCACTTCTTCAGGTACATCGTCTTCTAAGTTAAACGCGTGTGTATTTTCCTCATGAGAATATGTAAAACATCCTAAACGCTCAAAACGTTGATCTTTTACCCATTGCTTCATGAGTTGGAAATCTTCTTCTGTTTCTCCAGGGTACCCAACAATAAGCGTAGTTCTTATGGTCATTCCTGGTACGCTTTCGCGAAAGCGGTCTAACAACGCATTCGTCTTCTCCATCGTAGTACCACGACGCATAGACTTCAAAATATGATCTGCAATATGCTGCAGTGGTATATCGATATAATTACACACCTTAGGCTCGCGGTTCATCACGTCAAGCACATCAACTGGGAATCCAGAAGGAAATGCATAATGCAAACGAATCCACTCGATTCCTTCTACTTGAACAAGGTTTTCAAGAAGCTCTGCAAGGTTTCGTTTTTTGTATAAATCAAGACCGTAATACGTAAGATCTTGCGCAATAAGAATCAACTCCGTTACTCCATTTGCAGCAAGTTTTTTTGCTTCAATAACTAAGTGCTCTATTGATTTTGATTTATGCTTTCCTCTCATTAAAGGGATCGCACAGAAAGAACAAGGACGGTCACAGCCCTCGGCTATTTTTAAGTATGCATAGTTTTTTGGAGTAGTTGTGATACGCTCCCCTATAAGTTCATGTTTATAATCTGCCCCAAGTGCTTTAAGTAGTCCAGGTAATTCTGTTGTTCCAAAATACTGATCTACATCTGGAATTTCCTTTTGAAGATCCGGCTTATAACGCTCAGATAAACATCCCGTTACAAACACCTTATCAACTTCTCCTTCTTCCTTTTGCTTTACATACTCAAGAATAGTGTTTACAGACTCCTCTTTTGCATTGTCTATAAAACCACAAGTGTTGATCACAACGATGTTACCTTCTTCCTCGTGAGCAACATCCATCTCATTTGCTTTGAGCTGGCCCATTAAGACCTCACTGTCATAAACGTTTTTTGAGCAACCTAGAGTTACTACGTTTATCTTATTCTTTTTTAATGATTTTGTACGCATAGCATTCCTTTTAAGGGAGTGCAAAGATAAGCCAAATAACATAGTAATAAGAAAGCTATCTAAAACGAGAAAAGTCAGCATCTTACTGCTGACTTTTTTCTCATTCTAATATGTGTTTTTCTTTCTAAAAGCGGCTAGCTTCTAGTCATCTAGATTATTTTTATTCCTGATATCCTTCTGGTAACGTTCTAGCTTTAAGTGTACTCTCTACACCTACTGCAATATTGTAAATCACTTCTTCCTGCTTAAATGGAGTGATGATGGTAATTCCCTTAGGCTCGCCTTGTGCGGTGAAGCCCATAGGTATTGTGAGTGCTGGATAGTGTGCTGCTGCGGCATAACCTGCATCATAATTATTTATGGAAAGTATGGCGTCTAGTTGACCATCAGCTTCGGGGTGCTTACTCAGTGCGTCTTGAAAATATGCTTGAGTAACCTCCATAAGGTTTTCCTTAATTGCTTTAAGCTCTACAGCGGTTGTGCTATCTGCAACGATACCTTTAAAAAGCTGTTGCCCGTATGGAATACGCGTAAGGCTATCTTGATTATTAAATGTGATAAGCTCCTCTATATTTCTATTTTTCACAGATGGGGCTACCTCAGCATCATAGTAAGCAGGCAGATCATTTTTCATATCTATATTTAAGATAGACAGAAAACCTGGCATATTAACTCGCTCCATATCCACCTCAACGAGTGTTGCTTTCGTTTCCTTAAGTTTATTAATTGCCGCAGCATACGTACTGTCTTGTAAATAACCTTTTATAACACCAAGATATTTTCCTTCAAGACTTCCATTTTTTACAGCAGATACATAATCATCAGAAGAAGTGTAGCTATAAGAATCTGCAGCATCTTTACCAGTGAGTGCTTGTAATAGGATTGCATTATCGACTACGTTCTTCGTCATAGGCCCTGGAGTGTCTAAGTGACTAGAAATAGGCACAATCCCGCTACGGCTTAAAAGACCGATGGTAGGTTTAAGCCCAACCAGATTATTTTGGCTAGAAGGTGATAATATAGATCCACTCGTTTCTGATCCTATGGCGGCTACTGCATAATTTGCTGCTACACTCACCCCTGATCCAGAACTTGAACCTCCCGACTCAAATTGCAAACGACCGTATGGGTTAATAGTTTGCCCACCCACAGCACTATAACCTACAGGACAACCTGTACATAAAAAGTATGCCCACTCACTCAAGTTGGCCTTACCAAGTATAATGGCATTTTCTTCCTTAAGCCTTTTTGTAATAAATGCATCTCCTGCGTTATTATTTGCAAGCGCTACAGATCCTGCAGTCGTAATCATACCAGCTGCTCCTATATTATCTTTTAAAAGTATAGGCATTCCGTACACAGAATATTCATCTATGGTAGATTTATCTTTATTATCCAGTGCTCTTGCTTCTTGTACCGCTTCTTTATTGAGTGAGATGACTCCGTTAAGTGCTAAGTCGTTATCACTTTCAAAACGAGCTATGCGATTTAAATAAAATAGCGTAAGTTCCTCATACGAGAAATCTCCATTTTTAGCGTGCTTCTGGATGGTCGGGATATCTTGTTCTAAAATAAGCGGAGAGATTTCTGAGATACGCTTTCGCGAAAGCGTATTTATCTCCCCATTAAGATCTTTCCAAATATCATTTTTATCGAGCCCCTTTGCATTTACAAGCTTGAGGTGCATTCTGCTATTTTCAAGGGCTTGCGTTTTTGCAATAACTAGAGAGTCTTTATAAGCTTCCCACACATATCTAGGAGTTGTATCTATTGTGGTTGTAGGAGCTTCGTTTTTACAAGAAAAAAGCGCCGTTGCGAGCGCGAGAGTATAAAGGTATTTCATAGTGCATTTTTATAGTCCTCTAAAAATACAAAAAGGTTTATCCAAAAGGATTAACCCACATCAAGAAACCGTAGATAAAAAACTTAGTAGATTCAAATGTAATCACTGCAATTACTGGCACCCACCAATTTTCTGAAGCTAGTGCTCCCTTAAGGATTCTCCATATATAGAATATGATGAGACTATAAAAGGCAATAAAAATATAATGAGGAAAAGCCGAGTACTGAGCTAGATACTTAGGCACAAGTTCGCTTCTTACTGCAGCATGTGCAGTATAAACGCTCCACACGTTAAGTAACATCAAACCAATGACGACAACTCGTAAAGTGCGCAACGTAAGTTCTGGAAGCCACCTAGGAACGAGTTTCATAAAAAATAACGACTTATTTAAAGAAACTATCTACAAACTCCACTTTGTTGAAAACTTGCAAATCTTCGATACCTTCTCCTACTCCAATGTATTTTACAGGGATTTGAAACTGATCAGAAATTCCTATAACCACACCACCTTTGGCAGTACCATCTAGTTTTGTCACAGCAAGCGAAGTCACCTCTGTAGCTGCCGTAAATTGTTTTGCTTGTTCAAAAGCGTTTTGACCCGTAGAACCATCAAGTACAAGAAGCACATCGTGAGGAGCATCTCCCACTACTTTTTGCATCACGCGCTTTACCTTAGTAAGCTCGTTCATTAAATTTACCTTATTATGTAATCTCCCTGCAGTATCAATAATGATCACATCTGCGTTTTGATTTACACCACTCTCTAGTGCGTCAAACGCTACTGAGGCTGGATCACTACCCATTTGTTGTTTTACAATAGGAACATCTACTCGATCTGCCCACACTTGCAATTGATCTATAGCTGCTGCTCTAAACGTATCTGCAGCTCCTAAGACTACTTTAAGTCCTTGCTTTTTAAATTGATATGCAAGTTTACCTATCGTTGTAGTTTTTCCTACCCCATTTACACCTACCACCATAATTACGTGTGGCTTGGTACCTTTAGGGATTTCAAATTCTGTAGCGTTTCCTACGTTAGTCTCGCTTAGTAAGCCAGCGATTTCCTCACGTAAGATCTGGTTAAGCTCATCTGTACCTACATACTTATCACGTGACACACGCTCCTCGATACGAGTAATTACTTTAAGCGTAGTTTTTACACCCACATCACTCGTTACAAGTACTTCTTCAAGATTATCTAGAACATCATCATCTACCTTAGATTTTCCAGCAACTGCCTTACTCATCTTATCAAAGAAGCTCGTCTTTGTTTTCTCTAAACCTTTATCAAGGGTTTCTTTTTTTTCTTTACTAAATATTTTTTTGAAGAAGCTCATAATTCTATTGGCGGTTTTCTAGTCTAGTGTCGGTTAGACAAAAATAGTGCCTTTTAGGGAGAATGCCGTTATGTCACCTTACAGACTACACTGCTGATTGTCAATTTTTTAAATAAATTATGTAGATCAACATTTAAAATCACTCGAAAACTACAGTATTAATAATGATTACAAAGGTTACAGTTACGCTTTCGCGAAAGCGTGAAAAACTCAAAACACCCATGACTAATTACCTGACTTCTCTTATGGTAGTTTGATAGTATAATCTTATTTTTACTTTAAAGACAACGTTAATATGAATATCCATTTTATCGCTATAGGTGGTGCAGCAATGCACAATCTAGCACTCGCATTACATCATAAAGGAGAAACGGTTACAGGTAGTGATGACACTATCTTTGACCCGTCGAAATCCCGACTTGAAAAGTATGGATTGCTACCTGAAGCATTTGGATGGTTTCCAGAAAAAATAACAGCAGATCTTGACGCTGTCATATTAGGAATGCATGCAAAGGAAGATAACCCTGAGCTTTTAAAAGCACAAGAGCTAGGACTAAACATATATTCATATCCCGAGTACTTATATGAACGTGCCAAAAACAAAACTCGTGTCGTTATAGGGGGTTCTCATGGTAAAACTACTATTACTTCTATGATCTTGCATGTCATGCATTATTGGGATAAAGAAGTAGACTATATGGTAGGCGCGCAACTAGAAGGCTTTGATACCATGGTGCGCATGACAGATGATGCAGATTTTATGGTACTAGAAGGTGATGAATACTTAAGTAGCCCAATAGACCGCAGACCTAAATTTCATCTATATAAGCCCAACATTGCGCTACTAAGCGGTATTGCATGGGATCATATTAACGTATTCCCTACGTTTGATAACTATGTGGAGCAGTTTCAGATTTTTGTAAATTCTATGACCAATGGTGGTGCAATGATTTACAACACAGAAGATGAAAATGTCGTGAAAGTGGTAGAAAATGCCACTGCACACATTAAAAAATATCCATACGAAACTCCAACATACAGCATTGAAGATGGAGAGACTTTACTAGAAACTCCAGATGGACCGATGCCTATTGAAGTTTTTGGTAAACACAACCTCAATAACCTTGCAGGAGCCAAGTGGATTTGCCAGCACATGGGTGTGGTAGAAGAAGACTTTTATGAAGCCATCGCTACATTCTCAGGAGCTAGCAAACGCCTAGAAAAAATAGCAGAAACTAATGACACTGTCATCTACAAAGATTTTGCACATAGCCCATCAAAAGTAAGTGCTACAACTACGGCTGTAAAAGAGCAGTATCCAGACCGCACGCTTATAGCGTGTCTAGAATTACACACTTACAGCAGTCTTAATCCAGAATTTTTGAGCGAATACAAAGGTGCTTTGGACAGCGCAGATATTGCTGTGGTATTCTACTCTCCACACGCTGTCGAAATCAAAAAACTAGAATCTGTCACAGCGCAACAAATAGCAACTGCCTTTGAACGCGATGATCTCATCATCTACACAGATCCAGCCGACTTTAAAAAGTTTCTCTTTGACCAAGGGCTAAAAAACAAAGCGGTATTACTTATGAGTAGCGGCAATTATGGTGGGTTAGATTTTGATGAGGTTAAGGGGTTGGTGTAACAATTACAAGCTTATCACTACCAACTTAGAACACAATCTAGCAACACACATTTGGGTTCAAAGAAATTTCTTCATAAAATAACGCTACAAGAATTCTCAAAAAGAAAATTCTTATTAGGTATTGTTTTAGGGATTTTAACCGCTGTTATCTTCTATTACTTCTTGCAGTATCTTTTTATACTACTGAGAGGTGTACACTTAGCATTTGTATATAACGCAGATAATACTCTAGATACAGATACACGGAATTATATTGCGCTATTCTTTTCTTCAATTTCTGTCGCGCTAGGAAACACAATTAGCATAGCTTTTATTTTTTCTGGAACTGACAGAAATAGTCAAAAAAGAAAAGCTGGAAGGAGAATTATAAATGACCAAAGTGCTCTTACCCCAACTGCAATATTCTGGATTTTTAAGATTTTAGTCCTCACAATAGGAAGCATCATAATATCCCACAGTTCCATAATATTTAAGGAGTTTGCTTATGCAATGGCATTATTACCCATAGTTTTATTCTTTGACCAAGTAAAAAGTCTAAGGAGATTTTTAAAAGGGTATACAATCGCAAAAATGAGTATTCACTTTGCTATAGTGAGTCTACTAGAATTTATCATCGCTTTGAGTAACATAAATGCTTATGATAAGCAAGGCAATCTCCAAGCTATAACTGGATCATTTGCAAATATTCCAGAATTTAAACTTGAGATCGAGTATAGTGAAGACATATTTATGGATTCACATCAGAATCAAATTAGATTTAAAGTCACAGAGAAGAATGATAGTATCAATTTTTTTGGATGGGATCGTTTCTTGACTTATCACGACGTCCAGATGTCTATCCTAGAGTCTAAACAATCTCATTATAGATATGATGCTGTTTTCTATATTGATAAAACTATCAAATGGAATAAACTAGACACATTATTTGACAAACTTCTATTTATCAATGCAAATAATATATTAATTACAATTACAAACTCTGAGACACTATTAGAAACTTATTACAAACGTCATATTGTATTATCTAAAGAACTTTATAACAAATGGTCTAACTCAAAGGACTATCCTCCCCCTCCACCACCACCCCGATTTTTTGAAGAATTTATACTAGATAAAAACGTAGACACTTTAAATATTGCTTCATTTAAAAACACTAAGACATCCATCGAAGATTCGATATTCTCATATATCTATGAAGGCACACAAAGTAATACTGCGTTTGTATTTTACATTAACCAAGATATTTCAGTAGAAGAATATTTAGAATTTATGATAGGTTACAAAAAAGCTATCTATAAGTTGAGAACTGATTACAATAATCATCCTCAACTAAGAGATGATGCTTCTGCAAAATCCAAATATCCTATGATTTACAAAGATGTACTGATTAATCATTGATTTTTCAAACATATCATTTTGTAACAAAACCCCTATCTTGCTACTAATAAAGCCAGTAAGAACTCAAACAAGTCAATTCAATGAAATTTATTCCAACTCTTATCGTATTACTCTGCTGCGCATTTATTGCAAAAGCTCAGCAATCTCAAGTATCAAACAGCTGGACGGCCTTTTCTCAATCTATAGATATGAGTATGGACAAGGAGCGCAAATTTATTCTTAAAGCAGCTGTAAAGGCAGAAATTGCAGACTCCACAGCTTGGGCAGGACTATGGGCCAGAGTAGATATGAAGAATAATGAGAACGGCTTTTTTGATAATATGGGTGATAGACCTATCAGAGTTCCAGAGTGGAAAGAATATACCATAGAAGGGACCATAGGTAAAAATGCAGAACGATTACTTATAGGTGGTTTGATGCTATCTGATGGAACATTCTATTTTGACAACTTCTCTTTACAAATAGAAGACAGTAACGGCATAATGACAGATTTTCCACTAGGAAATGCCGACTTTGAAAAAACAGCAAAAGGAGAGAAAATAGATTCTTGGGCAGAAGGTATAGGCGGCACAAACAGCAGTTCTGTACTAGAGTACACACTAGAATCATCTAGCGATGCTTTTTCCGGAGCACACTCCCTGATGATAACAGGAGAAGGTACAGAAACTATGGACTTTGGCCCAGCCGAAATTAAGTCTGAAGATGGTTATGCTCCCCAGCTAGGTGTTTTAATCTCAATGCTAGATGATTTGAAAGAGCGAGTTGAGTATAGAGTAAAAGGAATGTCTCAGCACGAGATAGACCATCTACACGATGAGAATGCAAATCGCATAGGTGCACTCGTAATGCACCTAGCAGCAGCAGAGGCATTTTACCAAGTAAGAACATTTGAAAACAGAGGCTTTAATGAAGAAGAAGCTAAAAAGTGGGGACTAGCCTTAGACTTAGGCAAAAAGGCTCAAGAGGAATTTAAAGGAAAGCCCGTGAGCTATTATCTAGAGGAGTTTACAAAAGTTCGAGAGCGCACTAAAGCTCTTTTTAAGTCTGCAAGTGACGAGTGGCTTCTCGAAGAAGTACCTAGCTATGGGATGAATAATTACTACGCCTGGTTTCACGTAATGGAACACCAGTCAAGTCACTTAGGTCAGGTTTTATTTCTTGCAAAACGCATTCCGCCAGAGGCAGAGATCAACGCGCCATCTGAGATGAAAAATTAAAGCTTTATAGATATCTAAAGATCATTATTCCACTTTCGCGAAAGCATAAAAAACATCTTAAAATACGCATCGAAAAAGGGCATCTCTTTTTTCCACAATATGTTAATAACTTCAAGGGTTTAGAGAGGTTTTAGAGCCTATTCTGGAGTCCCTTTCTTTATATTTGTTTT
Source organism: Dokdonia sp. 4H-3-7-5 (assembly GCF_000212355.1). Classification (NCBI taxonomy): domain Bacteria; kingdom Pseudomonadati; phylum Bacteroidota; class Flavobacteriia; order Flavobacteriales; family Flavobacteriaceae; genus Dokdonia; species Dokdonia sp. 4H-3-7-5. Next base: position 2,179,853 of record NC_015496.1, on the reverse strand, counting down.
TAGACAATTTAACTATTAAAATATGAGCGACGACGCTAAGAAGAAAGAGTACTCGGCAGACAGTATTCAGGCCCTTGAGGGAATGGAGCACGTACGTATGCGTCCATCGATGTACATCGGTGATGTGGGTGTAAGAGGATTACACCACTTAGTATATGAGGTTGTAGATAACTCTATTGATGAAGCTATGGGTGGCTATTGTGACGCCATAGACGTAACTATAAATGAAAATAACTCTATCACGACTAGAGATAACGGTCGTGGAATCCCAGTAGGGCTTCATAAAAAAGAAGGTGTCTCTGCCCTTCAGGTTGTAATGACCAAAATAGGTGCCGGAGGAAAATTTGATAAAGATTCATATAAAGTTTCTGGGGGTCTTCACGGTGTTGGGGTATCTTGTGTAAACGCATTATCTAACCACTTAAGAGCTACCGTCTACAAGGAAGGTAAAATCTGGGAGCAAGAATATGAGCGCGGTAAAGCGATGTATCCTGTAAAAGTTATAGGTGATACAGATTTTACAGGTACAGAAGTTACATTCTTGCCTGATGACAGTATCTTCCAGCAAACTACAGAATATAGCTATGACACACTAGCATCTCGTCTACGTGAGCTAGCGTACCTTAATAAAGGAATTACGATTACGCTTACTGATAAGCGAGTTAAGAATGAGAAAGGAGAGCATGAAACAGAGACTTTCCATAGTAAAGAAGGACTTTCTGAATTTGTACGCTTTCTAGACGGTAACCGTACTCCTATTATAGGCGAGGTAATCTCAATGGAAGGTGAGAAAAATGGTATCCCTGTAGAAGTAGCCATGATTTATAATGACAGCTACGCAGAGAACTTACACTCTTATGTAAATAATATCAATACACACGAAGGAGGAACACACCTTGCTGGTTTCCGTCGTGGTCTTACAGGATCGCTTAAAAAGTTTGCAGATGCATCTGGTATGCTAGACAAACTTAAGTTTGATATTGCTGGTGATGATTTCCGTGAGGGACTTACTGCTATTATTTCTGTAAAAGTAAGTGAGCCACAATTTGAGGGGCAAACTAAAACGAAGTTAGGTAACCGCGAGGTTACCTCTGCAGTATCTCAGGCCGTTGCCGAAATGATTGAGATCTACATGGAAGAAAATCCGAATGATGCCAAAATCATCGTTCAGAAAGTAATTCTAGCTGCACAAGCACGTCACGCTGCAAAGAAAGCACGTGAGATGGTACAACGTAAGACAGTAATGAGTATAGGTGGTCTCCCTGGGAAATTATCTGACTGCTCTGAAACAGATCCTACACTTTGCGAAGTATTCCTTGTCGAGGGAGACTCTGCAGGTGGAACTGCAAAACAGGGACGTGATCGTGAGTTTCAAGCTATCTTACCACTACGTGGTAAAATCTTGAACGTTGAAAAGGCGATGTCTCATAAAGTTTTTGAAAACGAAGAAATCAAAAACATCTTTACAGCACTAGGAGTAACCATAGGTACAGAAGAAGATAGCAAAGCGCTTAACTTATCAAAACTACGTTATCACAAAGTAGTCATCATGTGTGATGCCGATGTAGATGGTAGTCACATTTCTACCCTGATACTTACTTTCTTCTTCCGTTATATGAAGGAGCTTGTAGAAAATGGTTATGTATACATTGCCACGCCTCCACTTTACCTAGTAAAGAAAGGTCAGAAAAAGCAATATGCTTGGAATGATAAAGAGCGTGATGCCATTGCAGATTCTATGGGTACTCAAGGAGTATCTATACAACGTTATAAAGGTCTTGGAGAGATGAATGCAGAGCAATTATGGGATACAACAATGAATCCTGAGTTCCGCACATTACGTCAAGTTGCCATAGATAATGGTACAGAAGCAGATAGAATATTCTCTATGCTTATGGGTGACGAGGTACCACCTCGCCGTGAGTTTATAGAAAAGAACGCTATTTATGCAAACATAGACGTTTAATAAAACTCTTATATTTTATTACAATGGTCCTGAGATAATTTCTCAGGACCATTTTTTTTTGAAGTAACTAATACCCCTCTGAATCTAAAAACCTGTGCATCGTATTACACTCGCTTTTACAACCAACTAACCTAGTACCCAACAATACTCAAGATTTTCAAACTCAGCAATTAAATAGATAAAAAACACTTAATTATCGATAAAGTGCACATATTACTATTCGCATTATATTCGTTTTTGAGTTTCCTATTGAATTAAAAGCTATGTCTATATTTACTCTCGAAAGGGATATTTTCAGATTATTTATAACATATTTCTGCTAATTTCTTAAGATTAGATGTAGGGGTTTAATTGGATAGAGATTAGCAACCTATAAATCCTTGCTATTTTATAGCAAGGATTTTTTTTGTCTTATCATAAACGAACTCTACCTAACAGCATAGTCCTCAAATCTATTACTTGGATAACATAAAATCCTATTTAAAAGCCGTTAACAAGCACTTATCTTCGATGAATTGCTTGAAACTTAAAATTATCAGGCAATGCTAGTGATCATTTATTCAATACAATCCAGCTCCTTATTTTTGTAATGCAGCATAACAACTGTCACACTTACACTATTATAAGTTGGGTATTTAAAATAGTTTAAGAGTGAAAAACGAGCGATTATTATTTGATTCATTTGGATTGTGAATTTCCCCGCTTGTTCATCCCCGTTTCTCAATGAGAAGCGGGGATTTTTTTGTTGGTTAACATACATTTAGCGTCAGAGCGTACGATAAACGAGAGAGTTATTGTATTTTCGCAAAAGCGTAAAAAGCTATTAAAATTATACTATAAATCCTTAAAATTACATCCATATGAAAGTTACTGTAGTCGGTGCTGGAGCCGTAGGAGCCAGTTGTGCAGAATACATTGCAATCAAAGATTTTGCAAGTGAAGTTGTCTTAGTAGATATTAAAGAAGGTTTTGCCGAAGGTAAAGCAATGGACTTAATGCAAACTGCTTCGTTAAACGGGTTTGATACAAAAATCACAGGTACTACTGGTGATTATTCAAAAACTGCTGGTAGTGATATCGCAGTAATTACTTCTGGAATTCCTCGTAAGCCAGGAATGACTCGTGAAGAACTTATCGGGATTAATGCAGGTATTGTAAAAACAGTTGCCGCTAGCCTTGTAAAAGAATCACCTAATGTTATTCTTATCGTTGTTTCTAATCCTATGGATACAATGACTTACCTAGCACATAAAGTAACTGGACTTCCTAAAAACCGCATTATCGGTATGGGTGGAGCACTAGACAGCGCTCGTTTTAAGTACCGTCTTGCCGAAGCTCTTGAAGCTCCTATCTCAGATGTAGATGGAATGGTAATAGGTGGACACTCAGATAAAGGAATGGTACCTCTTACACGTCTTGCAACTCGCAACAGTGTACCTGTATCAGAATTTATTTCTGAAGAAAGACTTACACAAGTAAAAGAAGATACTAAAGTAGGTGGAGCAACGCTTACTAAACTTCTAGGAACTTCTGCTTGGTATGCACCAGGAGCTGCAGTATCTGGACTTGTACAAGCAATTGCTTGTGATCAAAAGAAAATTTTCCCTTGTTCTGTACTCCTTGATGGAGAATACGGCCTTTCTGATCTTTGTATCGGAGTACCTGTAGTATTAGGAAGAAACGGAATTGAAAAAATAGTTGAAATCAACCTTAGTGATGCAGAAAAAGCGCATCTAGCAGAAAGTGCTGAAGGTGTTAAAGCAACAAACAGTTTACTTGACGCTTAAGAAGTCAGTAAGTTTATCATATCAAAGGCTACCTATTTTTAGGTGGCCTTTTTTGTTATATATAATAAGGAGTCATTTTCTTTTTTAGTTACGCTTTCGCGAAAGCATAAATACACACATCAAATCTTCCTCATTATACGTTTATCATGCAACTTAACATATCATTATAATGACACAAAAATTATTGGGTACTACCACTGAGAATCCTATATTTGCGTGTTTGATAAAAACATAAATCTAGATGCAAAACTGCAATAGATGATGTTTTATAATTAAGTGTGTGAGAAATAAGTGGTTCATAAGTGCTTTTATAATTGCCCTTGCTATCGTAAGTATAAGCATGGAGCAACGCACTGCGCCTAATCAGGAAATAATTATTACATTTTCTGATACTGAGGCAAACCTTTCTCAATCTGAACATGCCATCACATTAGTAAAAAATAAGCTAAGCTCCCTTGAAGTAGATAATATTAGAGTAGAGCAACTTGATAATGGATCTTTAAAAGTATCATACTACAGTACTATTGATATTACGGAGATTAAGAACAAATTATCACCTACCTCAGCGCATAGCAAGTACAATCTTGAGAATGATAACTCAAGTATACCAGAAGAAAACGAGATCGCTCATTATGAGTTAGATATTTATAAAATACAAGACAGCACAGACATGGAAGGTGCTGCTGGGGTTATTATTGAGTCAAAATCTGAGTCAACACGTTCTTCTACCGTAAAAGTATATGCTAGCCTCCACAAAATAAGTGATTGCGCAGCTACCATTCAAACACAAACTGCTTACAATACTCACAAGAGAAGTGATGTTGCTTTCATTAACTCATTCTACAACATACCTGAGACAAGGGCCGGCCCCTTTGCTTAAGGCATAACAACATTAGCTAAGGCAAGACTTGCTCTAGCTAATTGCTTTTATCACAAAAGCAATCCCACAGATTATAATAACAATCACTTTACATTAATTTCAACGTGATAATAACACACTGATGTGCTGTTTATTATGTTGATACAAACACACTAAAATGCAAAACAAAGGACTCATTAGATTTTTTGCGATAATTTTTGGTCTGGTATGTTTATACCAACTATCATTTACGTATTTCACAAACAAAACAGAAGACGAAGCTAAGGCTTACGCGATCTCTCAAGCACCAGAAGATGCAGATATGCAGGATGTGGTGGAGCGCGCATACTTAGATAGTATAGGAGCAAATCCTATTTTTGCTGGTATCACTTATAATGATGCTAAGGAAAAAGAACTTAACAAAGGACTGGATCTTAAAGGAGGTATTAACGTAATCCTTCAGATCTCTATTCGTGATATCTTAGGTGGTCTTTCTAACAATAGTACAGATCCAGCTTTCATAGCTGCATTAGATGCTACAGATGAGGCACAAAAAGATAGCCAGAACACATACTTCGAAGATTTCGTATCTGCATTTGAAGCGCAAGGAGGACAACTAGCGTCTCCAGATATCTTTGCAAACGTAATTCTTAACGAAAAAGTAGATACAGGAATGAGCAACACAGAGGTTGCTAGTGTTCTTGAAGCGGAAATCAAAGAAACAATAGGTTCTGCTTTTGAAACGTTACGTAATCGTATTGATAAGTTTGGAGTAACACAACCTAACATCCAGTCTCTAGGAGATAATGGGCGTATTCTTGTTGAGCTTCCAGGAGCTAAAGATATTGATCGTGTAAGAGGTCTTCTTGAAAAGACAGCACAATTAGAGTTCTACCAAACTCACTATGCTGGAGACGCACTTAACTACTTAATAGGAGCAAATGAAACACTACGCGGACTTGTTGCTAGCAACGAGGAGAAGCAAGAAGCTGCAGTAGCTCAAGACAGTACCCTTGATGATAATGTATCTGATTTACTTAAAGATGCAGATGAGGAAGAGGCAGAACAAGATTTTGGACCACTTTTCAAAATATTTAGTCCTAACCAACAAGCGGTTCAAAATAGCACAATTCCAACTGTAGGATTTGCTGCTGTAAAAGATACAGCAACTATTAACTCGTACTTGAGAAACCCGTCTGTTGTAAAGCAGCGTCCAGCATCTTTACGTTATGCAAAATTTGCATGGGGTGTACCAGAAGAAGGAGCAGATATCGTAGCACTTTATGCACTTGAATCTAACAGACAAGGAGCACCATACATGGACGGTGACGTTGTCAACGACTCACGCCAGCAATTTACACAAACACAACAACCAGCAGTAGGTCTTGATTTTGAAGGACAAGGTGTAAATCAGTGGGCAAAAATGACTCGCGAAGTTGCACAAAAAGGAAACGCTATTGCTATTGCACTAGATGGTAATGTATACTCTGCAGCATCAGCTCGTCAAGAGATTAAAGGTGGTGCGACAGAAATCTCTGGAAACTTTACAGTAGCTGCGGCACAAGATCTTGCAACAGTATTGAATGCTGGTAGACTTCCTGCATCTGCAAAGATTATTCAAGCAGAAGAAATTGGACCATCACTAGGTAAAGAAGCGATTGATTCTGGAATTTTATCGTTCCTTATCGCACTAGCATTAGTATTAGTATGGATGGTATTTTACTACGGTAAAGCTGGTGGATTTGCAGATATTGCTCTTGTAGTAAACATCCTTTTCATCTTTGGAGTACTTGCCGGTCTGGGAGCTGTACTTACACTTCCTGGTATTGCAGGTATCGTACTTACTATAGGTATGTCTGTGGATGCAAACGTACTTATCTTTGAACGTATTAAAGAAGAGCTACGTAAAGGGAAGTCTCAAAAAGATGCGATTAAAGATGGTTTTAACAACGCACTTTCTTCTATTCTTGATGCAAACATCACTACCTTCTTAACGGCACTTATCCTTTTCTTATTTGGAACAGGACCAGTACAAGGATTTGCAACTACACTTATGATAGGTATTGCAACTTCATTATTCTGTGCAATTTTCATTACTCGTCTATTCATTGATGGATACGGGAAGAATGGAAAATCACTTGAGTTTGCTACATCTATGACTAAAGGTCTTTTTGTAAACAACAGTATCGATTTCTTAGGAAAACGTAAAATTGCTTATGCTATCTCTGGTGTACTTATCGTAGGTGGACTTGCTGCTTTACTTACTGGTGGTCTTGATACTGGTATTGACTTTGTAGGAGGTCGTACGTATACAGTTCGTTTTGATCAACCTATGAATGCACAAGAAGTAGAAGATGCACTAGTTGCAGATTTTGGAAGTGCAGATGTAAAAACATTTGGAGCAGATAATCAATTAAAGATTACGACAAAGTACCGTATCGATGAGACAGGTACAGATATTGACGCTCAGGTTGAGCAACAATTATTTACTTCACTTACTCCTTACTTACCTACTGGAATGACGTATGCAGCATTTGCAAAGTCTACAGATGATAAGCAGGTAGGAAAAATGGAGTACTACATGGTAGGACCTACCATTGCAGATGATATTAAGAAAGGTGCACTTTTTGCAGTTATCGGATCACTAATCGTGGTATTCTTATACATCTTATTACGTTTCCGTAGATGGCAATTCTCTCTTGGAGCTGTAGCTGCAGTTTTCCATGATGTTTTGTTAGTAC